>CAZYJH010000007.1:0-20486 GCA_964647775.1 uncultured Candidatus Bathyarchaeia archaeon | reverse complement strand
CCTTGATGCCGCCAGCGTTGATGATTTTCTGTTCCTTTTCAAACCTAAACATTTTATCTCACTTTTCATTTTTTTGCGGGAAATTTGCCGCCAACCTTACTTGCCCATGGCGCTCTTTGCTAGGACTACAGCTTCTTCTTTGCTACTTCCGTACAATACGCCTATTCCGTCTGCGTCGCTCTTGTCTACGGCTGCACCACCAATCATGACGGTGACTTTGCCTTTCAGTCCTGCAGCTTCGATGGCTGACACTAGTGCGGGTAGGTTGGTTTTGGCAGGTCCAGTGTTTACTGAAACTGCAATAATTTGTGCGTTGCTTTCGACTGCTTTTTGAGCGAAGGAGGCTGCTGAAGCCTTTCTTCCGACGTCGATGCATTTGAATTGTGCGCTTTTGAGTGCTTTTCGCACCATTTCTTTGGGGGTTAGGTGCATGTCGGGTTCGAGTGTTCCGATTACAACGGTTCCTATTGGGTTTGAGGGTTCAGGCGGTTCTTTTTCAACCATTGATTTTAACCAAGACATATAGATTCCTTCTTTTTTTCTCCAGTAGGTGTGGTTTTTATGGATAGCCCCGCGTATAAGCTTTTTGTTGTAAAAAGAACTACACTAAATATCGCTTTTTAGGGACGGATTATTGAACAAACTTAAAAGACATTGCATAGAACATATGTTGTTCAGGGCAGAATCTCTTCCCAGTTGAAGGTGCTCTGGTTGGTAATCAAAGGTTTGAAGGGCTTGTTCGGTTTCTTGACCATCATGCCTGTTGGAATGGAATCAATCGAAGTGGTATCCAAATACTTTTTTCTCTGCCCACTAGTCGGTCTGGTTATAGGCGCTGTTGCTGGGGCAGTAGGCTTTGCATCAAACTATGTTCTGCCTGAACTAATTTCAGGTTTCCTTGTTTTGGTCAGCATACAACTTCTAACAGGCTTTCATCACCTAGACGGCCTCTTGGATTTCAGCGACGCGGCGATGGCTAGAGGCGACACCAAACGGAGACTAGAGGTCATGCATGACATGTATACGGGCGCGGCGGCTATGGCATCTGGAGTCATTGTTCTTGCGTTAACGGGTTTAGCTCTCGGAAACTTTTCTGGTTTGGACATCCTGAAGGCGGCGGTGGTTGCTGAGGTTGTGGCTAAGGAGAGCATGGTCTTGACTGCCTACTTGGGAAAGAAGCCAGAGTATAAGGGAATGGGATATTTTGTGGTGGAGTCCATGGAGAATAAGCATGTTAAGGTGCTTGCTTCTTTGGTGTTGTGTTCGGTTGTGGGGTTTGTTCTGCTTGGGGTCTGCTTTGCGTGGGTTCTCGCTGCGATGGCGGTTGCTGTTGCCGTTTTGGTTTATTACTCTAACACGACTTTGAAGTGCGTAACTGGCGACGTCATGGGAGCCACCAACGAAATCAACAGGATGATCGCCCTACTCATGATGCTTGCCGTTATGGTCTAAAAACAGAATCACATAAAGTTCACAGATGCTGCGGTTTTCCAGAAAAAAGACTGTTTTCAACATAGAAGTGTTATTAGGACACAAATATGAATGTGAGGTCAGCATCATTCTGGATGTTAACCAGTTTCGCGCTGTTTTAGCGGACGACTTCCCGTTTCTTCCATCGTAGATTCTTGCTTCTACATTTTCTGCATTTTGTGGCGCTGGAAGAGTTTCGCACTCCACATTCTCGGCAGATTTTCATGTAGAGCCTATGCTTCTGAGCAAGAGTCTTCTTGAAGGGATCCATTATAGGCAAACTAGTATTCTCCATATGCTGAGGTTAGTTACGATTCAAATCATCTCTGCCCTAAATATGTTTTCCCTTCCTAGGCGACTCAAACACGTTTCTGCGCTTTCAAACAGTTTTTAGGAGGATGCCATTTCCAAATCATGTATCATTATAAACCTTCAGAAGTTTACCACAATGTATTTATTGGGCTAACAAAAAGCTTAGAAACTTAACCACGGAAAAAACAAGGAGTGAGGCGGGGAAAATGGCAGAAAACAACGCTGTGTTGATCGGAAAAAAGCCAGTAATGAACTATGTGCTGGCATGCTTATCTCTATTCCATGGCGGAGCAGACGAAATATCCGTTAAGGCTAGAGGCAGAGCAATCAGCAGAGCAGTCGATGTTGTGGAAGTAACCAGACGTCGCTTTATGCCAGACCTTATAGTCAAGGACATCGGAATAGGCACAGACCAGTTTGCGCCCTTCGAAAGCGGTGGCTCGCCATCGAACGTCAGCACCATCGAAATAACCTTAGCGAAGTAACAAAAAACACGCAAGTTTAAAAGGCTCCGCCGCCACCTCCTTTATTTCAGGGAGGACAAAAGACGGAGTGAAAACGGCACTATGCAATTTCTGCTTGAAAAGCGGAATACTATGCTCGAAATGTCAAGGAAAACTTAAGTCAGGGAAGGTCAGTGAGGTAGACTTCACTGTCGCCCGCTTACTTCTGTCTCTGGAAGAACAGTATCCTACTCTCCAGGACGTATGTTTTCATCAGGCTGTGGAAGCAGATAGGATACTCGCCATTCTCGTCGACAAAGGCGATGTGCCGCGTCTTTTGAGTCATGGCGGAAAAATTGTTAAAGCCCTCGGCGAAAAGACGGGAAAAACCATTCGCATTCTAGAGTACGGCGTAACGGAACGAAAGTTCTTGGAGGACCTTTTTGTTCCCTTGAGCATTCTGACGATAAACAAGATTTGGTTGCCTGACGGAACCACCGAGACTAGAGTTATTTTGAAGCTGGGAAGACGAAAAAGAATTCCTAACGTCAACGCTTCGAAGGAAATTGCCCAAAAACTGCGGGGAATGACCCTCCGAGTAGAAGCCGCTCATTGACAGCTGGGTTTCCGATGAAAGTTGACGAAATGGGGGACTGGCGAAGAACCCACTACTCAGCCGATATAGGACCCGAACTGGATGGGCAGGAAGTTGTGGTTTTCGGCTGGGTTCAGGAAATCAGGGACTTAGGTGGCTTACGGTTTCTTATACTTCAGGACAAAACTGGACAACTGCAAATCACAATCCACAGACACAAAGTCGCAAAGGACGTCGTAGAAAAGGCTGAGTCGCTGCAGAAACAATACAGCATCGGCATCAAAGGAACCGTCAAAAAGATGGACAAGGCTCCTAGAGGAGCAGAAATTGTTCCCAACGAAATGCGTGTATTCAGTGTGTCACAGCAGCCTCTGCCCCTTGACATAACTGGACGAACCAAAGCAGATATTGATGTGCGGCTTGATGCCCGTGTACTGGATTTGCGGCGGGAAGAAACTCAGGCTGTCTTCAGGGTTCAGCATGCCGCGCTTGAGGCTACAAGAAGTTTCCTGTCACAAAGGGGCTTCATGGAAGTTTTTACCCCCCGAATTATTGTGTCCGCGACTGAGGGCGGCTCTGCACTGTTTCCTGTTGCATACTTTACGCGGGAGGCTTTTCTGGCTCAGAGTCCCCAGCTTTACAAGGAGCAGCTGGTTCTGGGCTTCGAGAAGGTCTTCGAGATTGGTCCCTTCTTCAGAGCCGAGGAGTCTCATACTCGCCGTCACCTAAGCGAATTCATCTCCGTCGACATAGAGCAGGCCTTCGCAAACGCGGAGGATGTCATGAAGATTCTAGAGGAACTCATCCATCACGTCTGCGGGTATGTGGCGGAGAACTGTGAACGGGAACTTAAGCTGTTGAAGCACAAGGTTAAGGTGCCTGAGGTTCCCTTCAAGCGTCTGACTTATGGTGAGCTTTTGCAGGAGCTTGAAGCGAACAAGATTCACATCAACTGGGGCGAAGACATCCCCACCACCGCGTATAGGACCCTCGGAAAGCTTCATCCCTACTACTACTTCATCACTGACTGGCCAACCAAAACCAAAGCCTTCTACATCAAACCGCAAGACAAAAACCCGGAACTGAGCGAAGGCTTCGACCTTATGTGGCACTGGGTAGAACTCTCTTCAGGCGGAACACGCATCCACTCCAAGGAGCTGTTGATGAAACGGCTTGACGAGCAGGGACTAAGCAGAGAATCCTTCAAAACGCACCTGCAAGCATTCGACTATGGCATGCCCCCGCACGCGGGATGGGGCTTAGGCTTAGCACGACTGGTCATGGTCCTCACGGGCATAAAAAACATCAGAGAAGCAGTGCTTTTCCCAAGAGACCAATTCAGACTAACACCCTAAACAACCGTTAGTATCCGGCTTCTATCAGGTTCTGAGGCTTCATGAATTCCCGCAGAACAACCGTTGCGTAAGACCCTCTGTTCAAGTTAAATGCAACTTTCATCATATGTTTGCCCTCATTCTCTTTGTCCTCGGCAATCTCTTCCTGAACCAGATTCCAGACTGGATTCAGAACCGCTCTCACTCTGCCTTCTGCGGTTGCTTCGGGCATGAATGGAATCTTGAATTTCTCTGGAGAAATGTTTTCTGCTTCAAGAATCTTCTGCTCTATTTCTCCCTGTATTCCCTTGGATGGAGGCAGGTGTGGACCTACGAGGGGCGCTGCAACGCACATCTTTCCTTCTTTAACTGCCTGTTCTATTGTTTGGATGTTGGTTTCTGTTGCTTGGTCGTATTCTTCTGTTGGCAATACATGTTCGTCAAGCTTTATTGTGTAGTCACCGACCTGCGGTTCATCTAGTGGGATGCCTCTTCGCATCCGTTCGCTGATGAACCTGTTAAAAAGATAGGACTGGTAGCCCTGAACAAAGAGTTTACGGAGCCTCCGCGGCAACGTCCGGAAGGCGCCCACATAATCGCTCGGGTACCTTGCTAGGTGACGGAGCATAAACCGTTCATACCTCAAAAATCTTGGAAACCCTTCAAGCGCCTCCCCAAAGTCCATGGTGTCCTGTAGCTTTTGTCGTGCTTCTCTGGCTTCTGGGTGCTCATGCACGCTGGGTTCTGCAAGGAACGCCAGAGCCGCCCTCTCCGCGTCTCCCCCTGTTAGATGCTTGCCCACCTGATGGGTGTTGGGTCTGATTGTTCCGAAACGTTGGTGACCAAAAAAGTTTGGAACCCCGCCCACCCGCTCAATTTCCTCTTGGACGCTTCTTGTTTGTTCCTCAATAACTGAAACTGGATGGTCGATGCCTCGCACTGTTATGTGGAACCGGTTTCCTTTGATTAGCTGAGAGTAGACCCTCTCTTTGGAGTAACGTAGAGGATACAAGGTTATGTCCTTGATTTGCACATCCAAAACCTTGCTTGGCGACACATTCTGCAGGCTTATATGCTGAGCAGTGAGGGCTTTCGTGTCTTTGATGCCCGCAAACCTGATGCGCTTCTGGCTCATCCGTAGCCTCGCTGCAACCTCTCTTACTGCCAAAAAAGTGTCCCATCTCCGCTTCACCAAAACACAGATAAGATAAGGTCCCTCCCCCGCAGGAGTCCAAGCCTCAGCAGGAGCCGAAACCGAAGCCAATGAACCGTCAACAAGCAGTTCCTCCACCACAAAATCGTCCAGCAGCTGACGGATTCTTCCCCCAACCCCCGCAGACTGGGTGACGTAAGTTTCGATGCCCAACTCTTTTTCGAGCGGCGGAACCTGCAACATATCAGCCTCAGAGAAGACTCAGTCTCCCAGTTATGGCGTCCACTTTGTCGGCTGGGGCAGGTCCTATTCCTAGGCAGGTCATGGTTTCCGGCGGCAGTTCAGTTAAGCCTCTGTCAACAATCAGGGCTGCAGGTAAGCCTGCATTTCGGGCTTTTCTTTCAAGCTCCAGAAGCTCCTGCTCAGACTTTGCCTTCACTGCGATTTTGCATTGTCCCTCATTGGTCCATGGGCTCCACCATTCGGGACGATTTTTTCGTGCATACTCGGCTGCGGAGACAGCGGCGTGCCCAGCTTGAGCGGCAACTTTTCCTTTGCTCATCTTGATGTCTGTTCTCACGACTATAACCTGCTTATACGAGAAAGCCGACGAATCACACGATATTCTTCCCGTCATGTTCCTGCAACCTCAACACGCACCTAATGTGCAGATGTCCCTCTAAAACGCTTTTATACCCTCCGACGGCACAACCAGAAACTTCAGTCACAGACATTGTAGTAAACGGCTTTGCGGAAACGAAACTTACTGCCTTGTTGTTGAGGTCAGCCACGAAAAGAGGAAGTAGCTGATCACCGCCAGTGTGCTTGGATATTTAGCCACGGAAATGAGGCTTCTTCCCTGAAAGTCAAGGTCTCCAGCCTTCTCCAGCACGCTGTCAACGCCCAGTCTCCTACACAAACCGATAATCCCGTCCAGTCTACGGTCGGACAGGCTGTCCAGCATCCTCCGCATACGAAGCATAGCCGCCAACTCAAAACCCACCAGCCGTTTCCATCGGCTCTGGTAACGGGACAGAAACGTCTCCGAAAAGTCCTGCCTCTCCACAGCTTCATATGCGACCTCGCCCGCTATCTGGGCGCATGTAAGCCCAAAGATGACGCCTCCGCCTGTTGTCGGCTTCACTTGAGAAGCTGCGTCTCCAACAGCAAGAAATCCGCCCGCGTATGTTCTGGGGAGTGGACCTTCAATGGGTATGGGATGAACAGAGGTGTATGTGGTTCTGCCTTTTTTTAGTTTCTTGGAGGCAACAGGATGCTTCTGCATGAACTTCTGCAGGTAGTCTTGTGGGCTGCCTATTCTGGTGGCTAAGCCAACCTTTGCTGAGCCGTCCTTTCTGGGGATTATCCAGGCGAAAAAGCCGGGGGCAACGTTTCTTCCGAAGTAGACCTCAACCAAGTCCTCTTCCACGTCCTCCACAGCGTCAACTTCTGCTTGGATCCCCCTCACAATCATGGAGGCTTCCAGCCCCTTGAGACCTGTCGTCTTCAGAAGCTTTGATGAGCATCCCTCAGCGTCTATGACAACGTTTGCCTCCAGCCTACCCTCTCCCTTCAGGGCAACTCCCTTGACAGCACCTAACTCAGAGATGAGAGACTTCACCCTCGACTTGAAGCGGTAATCTGCTCCAGCTTTCACAGCTAAATCAGCGAGGTGCCTGTCGAAGAGTTCCCTGTCTACAACATAGGTTACTGGAGCGCGGCACCGCAACACAAACTCCTTGCCCGACGGAGAATAGAACACGGCTCCCCTAATCTCCTTCTCAACTGCGCTCCGCGGCAACTGTAACCCTAGCTGCCGTAAACTGGAGATGTTCAGGTGACCTGCACAGTGCCTAGGCGCCCCCACTTCTGGGTGCTCTTCGCAAACCGTCACCTCAACGCCATGCTTGGCTGCTGCGTATGCTGAGTACGAGCCGCTGGGTCCTCCTCCGACTACGACGATGTCAGTTTTTTTGTTCACGCCTCTTCCCCTTTTTTGTTCAGCAGACAACTTTACATATTGGCTGAGAAAGAATTAAAAGATAGCATATATAAGAGGCAGTTGTATTATCCAAGATTCCTTGAGGTGTTGCTGTGAGCGAGAGAATGAACATCGTTATGCCCAAGTGCATGTCCTGTAACCGACCTATTCCCCCGGGCGAAGACGCAACAAAAACTAATTGCCCCAACTGCGGAGAAATCCTTATCTGGCGTTGCGCCAAATGTCGGCAGTTCGGAAGAAACTACCGATGCCCAAAATGCGGATTTACTGGACCGTAGCGGGTATTTACCAGACCTTTTTTATCGGTCTCCAAATCTGCCCCTAATTATTTGCGTTTTTGCTTGTTTTCTTGTGGATAGTAAAATAAAGTCAAAAAATAGCTGTAATCCTGCAAAAAGTTATGACGATTTCAGATTCCATTAAAGTTCCACTGCATAAAGGAAAACATCTACTACATAAAATAACGATTAAGGGCAGAATTCATTCTACAGCAAAGTAGCCCTAGTACCCGCCGCATTACAAAAGATGGAAAACTTTACAAGCCGTATTTTGGTTATAACCTTGAAGTATTATGGAGAAAGTTTGGGAAGAGTTAAAGGAAATCGAAAGCGAAGCAGAGCAGATCAACTCTGAAACTATGGAAAAATCTCAAGAGTTAATAGCCGTTGCCAAGGAGGATGCTAAAAAACTACTTCTGGTAGCAAAAAATCATGCTGAATCTGAAGCAAATGGACTACTAAGTACGTACCTGAAGGACGCTACAAAGGAACGGGACATTGCTCTAGAAAAAAATAAGAGCAGTATCCAAGAATTGAAAGAAACAGTAGAAAAAAATTTTGACAAAGCTGTAGATGCAGTTTTCAATGCAGTGTTGGGGAAAATCGAAGTTTGAGCGAAGAACAGCTATACTCCAGTGTTTTAGTCAAGATCGGCGTTGAAAGAAGCCATTTACTTAGTGAACAAAAGCTAGAACGGTTGACAGATTGTAAAACATTAACTGAATTTGCTTCTGAATTGGGACAGACTGTTTACGGGAAAAAGCTAACGCAAATGACACCCCCCTACACAACAAACGATTTTGAAAGAGCTTTTCGGGAAAACTTCATTGAGGTCTGCATTAAAATAGTGCACAACTCTCCTGATGTTGTTTCGGCATTCCTCAAAACATATCTGTTGAAATTTGAACAAGAAAATATCAAGACTATTTTACGAGCAGTTAGCATCGGTTTGCCGCATGATGAAATAATAAATAAACTCTACTTGCCTGTGGAAAAATTTCTGAAGAGACAAGAACTTATTTTGAAAGCCGCTATGGCCATTCAAGTGAAATTGGTTATAGATGTTTTACAAAATACTCTTTATGGAGATTCGTTGATTACTGGTCTCCAAAAATATGACGAAACAGGTTCAACAAAGTATTTTGATGTTCTTCTTGATAAACTGTTTTATGAAAAACTTGGAAAATCACTTAAAGACCTGCCTAAAAATGAACAGGAATTCGCCTCCTTTTATGTGAGCAGGGAAAATGACCGTTTTGATATTCTAACAATTCTTCGAGCCAAACTTTTAGGGTATGACCCTCACTGGATAAGAATGGCAATTTCACGTAATTTTTACAATGTTCCAGAAAAAACAATCGAAGCAATGTTGATGGCAGATGATTTTGAATCTGCTTTCAATGTGGTTAAGCAAAGTTATTACAAAGAATTATTTGTAAAAGCTGAAACACCAGAAGAAACCCTCTCTGCGGCTGAGAAAGCATTCAGACGTGATATATTTCAGCATGTAAAGAAGACCAAAATTAGCGACCCATTTAATATTGGATCGCCAATAGCTTTTATTGTGAAAAAGGAAATCGAAGTATACAATCTTACAGCGATAAGTTTAGGAATAGAATATGGTCGGAAAAAGTCTGACGTCTTGGGTTGGCTGCTTTTTTAGATTTTGCTTTTTGTTTATTTTTTGAATACGAGTTTTGTGTAACGGTAGCTCTGCTTGAAAGGATCGAAAATAACTCCTGTTCCTTGATAGAATTTGCTGAACCACTCGTAAAAGTGAAGCCTAAGGGTGTGAATAAAGACAATTAACCCTTCAAAAGCTATCACGAAAATGTTTCCCCCCACGATTATTATTGTACCCAGAACTATGCCTAAACCGGGCATTTGAAAAACCATGCCAGAAATTGTGTATGTCACAAGAAGCAAAGCCCAATGAGCCATCAATAGAGCCAAAATTCGGGCATAAGACATTGTGTTGCTGAGAAGCCGCGTGACTAAATCACCACTTTCAAAAACCCTCTCAAGAAGAGAACCCTGCAGATCAGCCTCTTTAGGCTGGTGACCTGATGCCTTCAAAATTCTTACTATTGCCACTTTTCCAAAAATCAGGAAAATAAATGGAATTAACGGGAACAAAATTGGTCCTTCAAGCCAACGATTAAAATTCAGTTGATAAACTGCGATTAAGTATATTCCCCCAATGTAAAATAGGATTTTAGGCAGCGCTGTCGCTACCGCATCAACCAGTTCTCCTTTTAATACGAAGTTGATGAGTTCTAAAGCAAAACCGCTCATTATCTGTATTGTACCAATAACAAGGCTGAATATCAAAAATCCTGTGACATCTTCAAAAGGGTCAAACCATAAAGGCGCAAAAAGCTGTTTACCGAAGAATTCTCCGAAAAGTAATCCCGCAAAAATTGCTCCTATGCCACAGGCTGCAAGAACCCCTGAAAAATTGCGGATTCCTTCATCTTTCTTAATTAGCAACGCCAGCGCTAATCCGACAGTAAGCAGAATTAGACCATGTCCCGCGTCGCCGAACATAAAACCGAATAGTAAAGGGAATGTTATGGCGATTAACGGTGTTGGATCTATTTCGTCGTAGTGTGGGACGCCATAAAGTTTTGTTATGGTTTCAAAAGGTTTTATGAAAGAATGATTTTGTATTTTTGTCGGGGGGTCTTCAGACTCCGTGACCTCTTCTTTTATAACTATTGTTTGGTCCAACTTGTCATCAATTTTTCTTTCAAGTTTTTCAAACTCTCTTTTTGGAATGTAGCCTTTCACTGTTACTAGGCGGTTTGTTTCCAAAGCTTTCTGCTTGGTATTTAGTATGTTTGAGATGTTTTGTGCAGTTTCTTTTAGAGCAAAAAGGCGCTGTTTGTTTTCCTCTGCAAGGTCTTCAAGAGAGCTTAAAATTACTTTTTTGTTCTGCAAGAGTTCCTTTGTTCGTTCGTTAACTTTTTCTAATGCATCAGCAGGTCTTTTTGGCATGTCTTTGGGAAGCTGAAAACTTTTGGCATGATGGCTTTTCAGGACATTCTCTAATTCGTCTTTGTGTTTAGCGCTAATTGCAATAAATACAAAATCTTGACTTTTTGTTATTGATCGATGGCGAAATATTCTTGCGTACATTGATACTGCTGTTGCAAGTTCACGTATGTTCTTTGATGGGACCGTTGCAACTGCTACATAAATAAACCGCATTTCCTCTAATGCTTCCAGATTTATTTTGAAGCGGTCAAGTATTGTTAGCATGCGATGAAGATGGTTAAGATTGGATATTTCTTCATCAACGGTTTTAAGTGAAGTTATATGGGCATCTACATTACTTTTAAATTTCGAGACTTCTTTCTCTACGATGTTTAGGAGTTGTTGCCAGTTTTCAGCAGTAATTTCAATTTTTGTTATTTTTTCGGCTTTAAAGATATCTAGGAGTCCAGATTTTTCAGTTTTAAGTTGCGTGATTGTTGTGTTAAGTTTTCTTAATGTTTCTTCGGTTCTTCGGGTTAGTTGTTCATAATCTGTTGCTTCAGAATTTTCTTCAATTTTTTCTATGTGAAAATTGCCAAAATCATCTAATGCTTCCAATGCGAGATTAAAGTCCTTTCTCAGACATATTATTGAGGTTGCAGTCATTCTTTCAGGACGCAAAGCGATGCCAGCAAAACCTTGATTAACCTCACAGAATTTAAACATTGTTCAGGAAAATTAAGTTGCATGCGCTTGTTATCGGCGACAGTGATATGGTTACGGGCTTTCAACTAGTTGGCATAAGGGGAGTTGAAGTTGCCACGGTTGATGAAGCACAGCGCACTTTAGTTAAAGCAGTTGAAAATATTGATGTTGCTATTGTAATGATTAGTGAAGACTTTTCTACTAAACTGCGAGCCACTATTGACGAATTACGGTTAAACCGAATTGCACCTTTGATTGTTGAACTTCCTGGGAGGTCTGGGCCGTCTGGTGCAATTGATATGTTTCGC
Organism: uncultured Candidatus Bathyarchaeia archaeon; assembly: GCA_964647775.1. Taxonomy (GTDB): domain Archaea; phylum Thermoproteota; class Bathyarchaeia; order Bathyarchaeales; family Bathyarchaeaceae; genus Bathyarchaeum. The sequence goes on along the minus strand of CAZYJH010000007.1, from coordinate 8,910 downwards.
ATAGTAGGAAAGGCTATAGGAGTTAAAGTATAGAGGCGTACCTATAATGGCAAATATAGAAGAAGGGTTAGCATCTATAGCAAATGAAATTTTGGAAGATGTTAAGAAAGAGTCAGAAAAAATTATTCGAGATGCCGAAACGAAAGCCGCAGAAATTTTGAGAGAGGCAAAAACAGAGGCTGAAAGCATACGTCTTAGCCTTTTAACTGAAGCAAAAGAGAAATCTGAGTTAGAGCAGAAGAAAATGCAGTCGTTAACGCAAATTGAAATTAGAAACATGCAACTTCAAGTAAAAGAGAACTACATTAACGATGTCTTCGATAAAGTGCTTGCTCGCTTGAAGCAGTTTGTTGAATCCGATAGTTATCCCAGTTGTCTCTTGACCCTTATCGAAGAAGCTGTCAAAAAAATTGATTCTGAACAAGTTGTTGTGTACGTGAATTCTAAAGATCAAAAACTGCTTAAAAATGGCGTGCTTGACGAATTATCTAAAAAGATGGAAAAAAACCTGACATTAGCTAATGAACCTGTAGACTGTCTAGGAGGTTGCGTAGTCAAAACTCCTGATGGAAAGCTGTCACATGACAACACGTTTGAAAAACGATTACAAGCGCTAAAACCTAATCTTCGAATCAAGATTGCGAAAATGCTGTTCCAAGGGGAGGCCTAAACAATTCAAGTAAAAGGTTCAGTCATTCAAGTAGCTGGTCCAGTTATTGAAGCAGATGGAATGTCAAAAGCGGAAATGCATGAAATGGTCGAGGTCGGTAAAGAACGTCTCATTGGTGAAATAATCCGCTTAGAGGATGACGTTGCCACCATTCAGGTTTATGAGAACACGAGCGGAATTAAACCAAAAGAAGACGTTTTTGGAACGGGTGCACCACTTTCGGCAGAACTAGGTCCAGGACTAATTGGAAACATATATGATGGCATTCAAAGACCCTTAGAAGTTATAAACGAAGAAACAGGCCCCTTCATTAAGAGAGGAACAAAAACCGCGGCTCTTCAAAAAAACAAGATGTGGCAGTTCAACCCAAAAGTTGATGTTGGAAAAAGAGTGATTGGCGGGGACATACTTGGGACAGTTCAGGAATCTAAGTTAATTGAGCACAGAATACTTGTTCCACCCAACGTTCAAGGAAAAATTGTTGAGATAGCTAAACAAGGCGAATACACAATAGAAGACACAATCGCGATAGTTGACTCTAATGGGAACCGAATTGAATTACAAATGTCCCAAAAGTGGCCTGTCAGAAAACCTAGACCATATAAGCAGAGACTTTTACCAAAAACACCTCTAATTACAGGTCAGAGGATAATTGACACCTTCTTTCCAATAGCTAAGGGGGGAACAGCAACAATTCCGGGAGGATTCGGAACTGGGAAGACTGTGACCCAGCATCAACTAGCGAAATGGTCTGATGCAGACATAATCATATACATCGGTTGTGGTGAGCGAGGAAACGAAATGGTTGATGTTCTAACAAGTTTCCCAAACCTAAGTGACCCTAGAACTGGAAGACCAATAATGGAAAGAACAATACTGATAGCGAATACTAGTAACATGCCTGTTTCTGCAAGAGAAGCAAGCATATACACGGGAATAATGATTGGCGAATACTATAGAGACATGGGATATGCTGTGGCTTTAATGGCTGATTCAACAAGCCGATGGGCGGAAGCATTAAGAGAAGTTTCTGGAAGGCTTGAAGAAATGCCTGCTGAAGAGGGTTTCCCGTCGTATCTTCCTACAAGACTGGCAGAGTTTTACGAAAGAACGGGTATTGTGAAGACGTTATGTTCCGAAGACAGAACCGGTTCAATTTGTGCAATTGGAGCCGTTTCACCCCCAGGTGGAGACTTTTCGGAACCCGTAACTCAGCATACAAAACGGTTTACAAGTGTTTTTTGGGCTTTGGACAAGGATTTAGCTGATGCACGCCATTATCCTGCAATAAATTGGATACAGAGCTACTCGGGGTACGTGAATGATCTTACAGAGTGGTGGGCAAACAATGTTAGCAAAGAGTGGAGAGACCGCAGAGATGAAGCTTTGAGCCTTTTACAAAGAGAAGATGAATTGAATGAGATAGTTAAACTTGTAGGACCAGACGCTCTCCCGGATAGGCAGCGTTTAATTCTAGAAACCGCGAAGATTTTGCGGAACGTTTTCCTTCAACAAAATGCGTTAGACCCCGTCGATACCTATTGTTTGCCTGTCAAGCAGTACAAAATGTTAACGATAATTCTTGAATTCTATAATCGTGCAGAACAAGTTGTGGACAAAGGTGTACCCTTATTCAAGGTAATCAAGCTTTCAGTTTTGCCAGAAATTATGCGAATGAGAGAGATACCAAACGAAAAACTTGGTCTTCTGGACGAATTGAGCAAAAAGATACAATACCAATTTTCAGAATTAGAGAAAGGGGTTGTATAGTGAAGTGGTTAACACTGGATTAGAGTATACAGGCGTGTCACGAATTTCTGGACCAATAATTATTGTTGAAAATGTTAGAAATGTAGGATATGATGAATTAGTTGAAGTAATTACGCCTGCTGGTGAAACACGATTAGGCAAGGTTTTGAGGGTAACAACCAAAATCGCGGTTGTACAAGTTTTCGAGGGCACAACTGGTTTATCTTTGTCTGAAACGCGAATACGTTTTCTCGGTAAAACTCTTGAAATCCCAGTTTCAATCGAAATGCTTGGGCGCATAATGAATAGTTTCGGAGAACCACTTGATGGAAATCCAAAACCGTTTTCAGAAGAATTTAGAGATGTAAATGGTCTTCCATTAAATCCCACTGCAAGAGAGTATCCAAGAGACTTTATCCAAACTGGAGTATCAGCAATTGATGGAACTTGCAGTTTAGTGCGAGGACAAAAGCTCCCTATTTTTTCGGGACCAGGGCTTTCACACAATGAACTTGCTGCACAGATAGCTCGACAAGCACAAATTAGAGGTAAAAAAGAAGATTTTTACATCGTTTTTGTCGCAATGGGTCTTAAACATGATGAAGCAACATTCTTCAGGAACAGCTTCGAGGAGACAGGCGCCATAAAAAATGTAGCACTTTTTCTAAATTTCGCTGAAGATCCTACTGTCGAGCGCCTCATTACTCCAAGGGCTGGTTTAACTCTTGCTGAATATTTGGCATTTGAAAAGAATGCTCACGTCCTCGTTATATTAACTGATATGACTAATTATTGTGAAGCATTAAGAGAAGTCAGTTCTTCGATGGAAGAGATACCTAGTAGAAAAGGTTACCCCGGGTACATGTACAGCGATCTTGCGAGCATATATGAACGAGCTGGTCGTATAACCGGTAAAAATGGTTCAATAACTCAAATGCCCATTCTTTCTATGCCCAATGATGACATAACCCATCCAATTCCAGATCTCACGGGGTATATCACAGAAGGACAAATTGTCTTAGATCGTGATTTAGAACAAAAAGCCATCTATCCGCCAATAAACATCCTAACATGTCTCTCACGGCTCATGAAGGACGGCATCGGTAAAAGTCAGACAAGAGAAGACCACGCGGATGTAGCAAGTCAACTTTACGCCGCTTATGCTCAATGTATCGAGATGAGGTCTTTAGCCTCAATAATTGGTGAAGAAAGTCTTTCCAGCAGAGACAAGGACTACTTGAAGTTTGGCGAACAGTTTGAGCAGAAATTCTTGAAACAAAATAAACAAGAAAACAGAACAATAGAGCAAACATTGGAATTGTCTTGGGAGATTTTATCGATTCTGCCTGAAGATGAACTAACAAGAATTCACACAGAATACCTCAAAAAATACTATCCGAAAAGAAGTGCAGAGGCATAACATTCATGTCAGTTACTGAAATTCGTCCAACACGTATCAATTTAATTCGAACAAAGAAAACATTAAAGCAGAGCAAGTCCGGGCTTGAGTTGCTTGAAAGAAAAAGGGACGTTCTGATGAGGGAGTTGAGGCACTTTACATACGATGCCAAAAAGCTTAGGGAAGAAATAAACTCGGTTCTTGCTAGAGCGTTTCAACATTTAATCGAGTCAAAAGTCATTATGGGTTCAGAATCCGTGGAAAATGTGGCTTTAGCTTTTTCGTTAAAAGAGAATTTTATTCTTGACCACCGAAGCATAATGGGTGTAACTGTACCTATTGTTAAGTTTCAAATGGAACAAGATGCAAAACCTGAATACGGATTCGCCGATACAAGTGCGATGCTTGACAAAACATTTAATGACTTCATTGATGTGTTGGAACAAATTGCACAATTAGCGGAACTTGAAGGAGCCGTCTTTAGAATTGCGTATGACATCCAAAAAACACAGAAACGCGTAAATGCCCTAAAGCACGTGTTCATTCCAAGATATAGTGAACTTGTTAAGCGTATTGAACTTGTATTGGAAGAGAAAGAACGAGAAGAATTTATACGCATGAAAAAAGCCAAGAAAATGATTTCAAAATAGAAACATGGAGATTATTGAAATGGAAAAAATAAAAAAAATTTTAATTCCAACAGATGGCTCTGATTGTTCTTTACGTGCCGCAACTGTTGGAATCAGCTTTGCCAAAAATTGTAATGGTGAAATCTACGCGATCTACATTGTCGACACGATTATTCTAGAAGAACTTACAAGAACTATAGCCACAAGCGATGTTGAGAAAGAGCTTAAAGAGAAAGGTGAACGCTATCTTAACTATGTTGTTGAATCTGCTAAAAAGGAAGGAGTAAAAGCGGAAGCGATTCTTGCAAAAGGTGAGCCTCATGATCAAATTGTCTTTTTCGCCAAAAGTAAAGGCATAGACATGATAGTCATGGGTACATATGGAAGACGAGGAACCAAAAGAATCTTGATAGGCAGCGTTACTGAACGAGTAATTGAGTATGCACCTTGCCCAGTTCTTGTAGTCAAATAGATAGAAGTGAAAAACATGTCGAAAGAAAACAAAATAGAAAAGGAATATGAAAGCCTTAAGAAAGACATACATGCGATGGCTGATAGTGAAATAAAAAACATAGAACAAAAAGTGCAGAAAATCAAGAAAGAAGCGGAAAAAATTGGACAAGAAGTAGAACGTTCAATGACAGAAAAAAGCGTTAAAAGCAAGAAGCCCAGTACACTTCTTAAATGATTTGGGTTGAAACGGAGGGAATAGCTTGAAAAAAAGAACAGCCATGTTTTTATTCATTTTCCAATTCATGCTGATGTTTATTTTTGCTGTCTCAGCGGTTTTCGCTCTTTCAGTCCCGCTAGCCCAACAAACAGCACAAGCAAGTACAAGCGGTTCCTTGGATCGAGCAGCAATCGCTATAGCTGCTGGTCTAGCTGTTGGGCTTACTGGTTTAGGTGCTGCAAAAGCTATTGCTGCTTCTGGAACAGCAGCCATAAGTGCTTTAGCCGAGAAACCTGAAACGTTTTTCAGAAGTTTCTTAGTAGTGGCACTTGCCGAAGCAATAGCAATATACGGTCTAATCGTAGCCATACTGTTATGGATCAGCCTCTAAAGTTGGCAAATTGAATCCCTTTACGCCTGTACATGTCGCGTGTAGCGGTGTGAGCAAGAGCAAAATAGGAAAGAGATGCTAGCTTTTTCCCGGACTTTTTTCCGGGTCTAGTTTTTTGGATTTTTACCCCTTAATTGAAACTTTTTTGCAATAATATAGTAGATTGCACCTATTGCCAGTCCTGCAACCCCAAAATCTAACGTTTGAGGTGAAGTGAAGAAAATGAAAAACAGCAATACTAGACATGTGGCGATGCCTAGAACTGGCACAATTGATGGGTACAGCCTGCTTTTTCCTTTGAGCCGCAATGCGGCTATGTTTGCTATGCTGTAGTAGAACAGTGTTGCGAAGGTGCTTATTGCTACAACTTTTGTTAGGTCTACAAATAGGACAAGTAGTGCCATTATTGTGCCCAGAATCCAGATTGAGTAGTATGGTGTATCAAATTTGGGATGTAGTTTTGCAAAGACTTTTGGCATGTCTCTTCTTTTTGACATGGCATATGCTACTCTGGAAACTCCTAAAATTTGAGTTAATAGGACGCTTGCAGTTGCTATCAATCCTCCTATAGAAATTAGGTAGATTCCTGTTGTGTTTCCAGTGATGCTTATGGCTTCGTTTAAGGGCGAGTTTGAGTTTGATAATGTTGGAGCCCCTACAAGTCCTACTGCAACAGTTCCCACCAGTACATAGATGACCGTGGACACAAGTAGAGAGATCAATATGGCTCTGGGAACATTCCGTTTTGCATCCTTAATTTCCTCGGCGACCACGGCAACTCTTGCAAAGCCTCCATAAGCAAAAAACATGTAGTATGCTCCGTAGAGTACTCCGATTTGTAGTGGTTCAAATGGGGTGAAATTGGCTGTGTTAATGTAGCCTAGCCCGAAGATGACAAAGAAGATTAGGATGAGTATTTTTGTGCCTACCAGAAAATTGTTCAGTAGAGCAGATTTTCGTGTGCCAATATAGTTTAATGCCGTGAATATTAAGCAAATGATTGCTGCAACCCAGTTTGTTGGTAGAATCGGAAAAAGTGCAGTGAAGTAATAGGCGAAGCCGAGTGAAACTGCTGCTCCAGCAAACGTGTTTGACAGTATCCACATCCAGCCAGAAAGAAAGCCTACAAAAGGTGAAACTAGCCTATATGCGAACTCGTAGACGCTTCCTTCTTTTGGTAGCCATGCTGTCAATTCCGAGAAGCTAAGCGCCGTGAACAGTGCGATAACAGAGCCGATCAGTATAGACGCTATCATTGCTGAGCCTGCAACGCCTGCTGCGATTCCTGTTACTATGAATATTCCTGCCCCGACGATTGCACCTACATTTATGGCTGTGGCGTCCAGTAGTCCTAAAACTGGTTTCAGCTTGGTTTCTTGAGAGTTTTCTTCTGTCACGTCAATCCTACACGGTTATATTTTCTGTCTCTTTTTAGCAATTCGATATTGCTAGTAGTATTTTTTCAGTGGATTTCGTTGATCTGATGCAAACTTAACTTGCCGAGGAACCAGCACACCCCTCCACTTTGGTGGGGTAGTGCATTCTTTTGTGCATTCAATTTTGATGTGATGTATGTGAAGAGCGTATGACATTGCTCTGTCTTGGGGATTTTCAAGCTGAAGCATCTGTTCCAAACTTAGGTGCTCAAAGACTCGGCGGATTGGACGAAGAGAATTGCCGTGACATGAAATGGCTACGTTGCCCCTGTTTTGTCTAAGCCATTCCCCAAGCTGCATCAAGAACGGTATGGTGCGCTTTTCCACCATCTTTAGGCTTTCTCCTTCTGGTGGCGGAAAATCGTAGCCTCTGTGAATGTTGGTAAACCATTCCGGTTTTTCTTTTGCAAGTTTTGTTTTGTTTTTGCCCTGAAGCAAGCCATAACAGCGTTCAATGAGCCTGTCATCAACAAATACAGGAACATCTTGGTGCTTTTCAAGGACGATCTTTAGTGTGTCTTTGGCTCTTGTAAGATTTGAGGTAAAAGCGTAGTCGATCTTTTCTTGCTTTAATTGTTCTGCAATTTCTTGTGCTTGTTCCAATCCTTTTGGTGTTAGTTTTGGGTTTCGCCATCCTGAAAATATGTGCCGTTTGTTGTCTGTAGTTTCTGCGTGTCTAAAAACAAACAATTTAGTTGACATTACTGTTTTTCCCCTGCTGAAGTGACATGAGAATTATAATATTAAAATAATGGATAAAAGATACTTTACTCTTGCTGGTAGTTATGGTGACTGTAATTGATCCTGTTTGTGGAATGCCTTTAGACGCTGATAAGAGCCAATTCAAGGTTAATGTAAGAGGTAGAACCTATTATTTTGACAGCGAATACTGCCTAGACAACTTCCTGAATGGCCCCAAGATCGCTTATTTTTCTATGGAAATTGGAGTAAAAAGCGAGATTCCAACGTACAGTGGAGGATTAGGAGTCTTAGCAGGCGACACAATACGATCAAGTGCTGATCTGAAAATTCCCTTAGTTGCAGTCACTCTAGTTAGCAAGAAAGGATACTTGAAACAGGAAATAACTGATGACGGAAAACAGTTAGAATCTCCCGAAGATTGGAAAATTTCTGACTTTTTGGACCCTTTACCAGATGAAGTGTCACTTAAAATTGAAGGAAGAACTGTCCGAGTAAAGGCTTGGCTTTTTGATCAACAAAGCTTGACTGGAGGAATTGTTCCCGTACTGTTTCTTGATACGGATGTTGACGGAAACACATCAGAAGATAGAGAAATCACGTCGTTCCTCTATGGAGGTGACGACAAATACCGATTGAAACAAGAAATAGTTCTGGGAATCGGCGGTGTCAAGATTTTAAATGCCTTAAAATTCAATGTGGGCAAATATCACATGAATGAGGGGCACTCCAGCCTGCTCACTTTAGAACTACTAAGACAAAACGATATGAATGCTGAAAAAGTGAAAAACTTGTGTGTTTTTACCACACACACGCCTGTTGAGGCGGCGTTTGACAAATTTTCATACGATCTCGTTGACGAATTGTTGGGTCCAGATTATCCTGAAGACGTTCTGAAACAATATAGCGGTTCTGATAAACTGAACATGACCTTGCTAGCCTTGAATTTAAGTAAATACACCAACGGTGTAACAGAAGCTCATATGAAGTATTCAAGGAAGCTTTTTCCGGGGCACTACATTCGGGAAGTAACTAATGGGGTTCACTCTTACACTTGGACCAGTCAGTATTTTAGAGAACTGTTTCATTCACATATTCCAGGCTGGGTGAACGAACCAGAACTGCTTGTGAGAGTCGACGAGATTCCAAACGAGGAAATTTGGACAACCCACATGAAAAGCAAAACGGATTTGCTCACCTTTGTAGATGAAAAAACAGGCGTAAAAATGGATGTCAACACTTTAACTTTGGGTTTTGCCAGAAGAGC
>CAZYJH010000006.1:7796-20664 GCA_964647775.1 uncultured Candidatus Bathyarchaeia archaeon | reverse complement strand
CGAAATGACCGACACCGTAGACCTTGTGGTTGTGGGCGCACTCCACGGAAGAGGAAAACGGGCAGGAACATACGGCACCTTCCTTCTGGCAGCATACAACCCGGACACTGACACCTTCGAGACTGTAACAAAGGTTGGCACCGGATTCACAGACGCTGACCTCGAGAAGCTTCCGAAACTGCTGAACAAACATAAACTAAGCCATAAGCATTCTCGGGTCAATTCGTCTCTTGATGTGGATGTTTGGTTTGAGCCCGCAGTTGTTATAGAGATCAGAGGCGCGGAGATAACTCTTAGCCCCGTACACACATGCGCCATGAACGTCATAAGGGCGGCAAGCGGATTGGCAATCAGGTTCCCGCGTTTCACAGGAAAATACAGAGTGGACAAATCTGCTGAGGACGCAACAACCCCTGAAGAGATTGTTGAGATGTACCGAAGCCAACTCAAGAAGATAGACGGATAACCCTCTAGCTACTCTTTGCTTTTCAGTTCTTCAAGGCGTTTTGTAACTGTGAAATCTAGTTGATCCCGCAGGGCGTTTCCAACTGGTTCCAAGAGCTTCACTGCGGCTATCCGTTTAGTCAGTATATTATCTTCTAGAACTTTGTCAGACCATTTTTCGAAGTCTCCACGGTAAAGATGGAACTCCAGAGACGCGATTTCAACTTCTCTGATTTTCTGTGCAAACTCTTCCAGCGACATCGCCCTTTGACCCGTGTAGTTTCCGACAGACGTGAAGAAATAGAAAGCGTTCTCCCTAGATACGGTTCTAAAAGTTCGGGCTGAAGACGAAGACGTCAAAGTGTGATGCTCTCCTATGTGCTGAGAAACAGTCTCTACTACAATTAAACTATAGATACCAAATCTTTTATAGTTTTCATTTTTTCCCAATCAGGAATCTTTCTTCTTTGATTTTCTTTGTGACAATTGACGTTCTGATTCTCATCACTCCCTGAAGAGGCGCAACCTTTTTCGCTATAAACGAATGTAGCTCCTCTTGGTCTCTGGCAAACACTTTAGCGATTATCAGCAACTCCTCAGAAAGCGACATCGAAACCTCCAGAACCTCCTTAGCCTCTGACAGCCTCTTTGCGACATTTTCGCTTTCCTTGGGGTCAGTGTAAACGGTCATGCAGGCTGTGATGTAGTTTATGCCAATTTTTTCAAGGTCGATGTCAACAGTCCATTTTTTGATGATTCCGCTTTTCTCCATCTTTCTTATTCGGTCATAGACTGTAGAGTGTGCTACGCCTAATCGGCGACCAACCTCGGAGTATGTTTGCTTCGAATTTTCTTGGATTGCCTGCAGAATTTGCCAATCTAAAGTGTCCAAGGAGACCACTTGGTTTTTCCGTTTCATCGTCTAAACCTTAAATGTGTTGATTAACTTTCACATCTGGTAATTTATTGTTTTCCGTCGGAAAAATGTAGATTTTTGCCCTTTTTTTCGTAAAACTGTTAAGCTTCAAGTTTACGGATTCAATCCGCTCATATAGAAAAATGTAACCTAAACCGTGACTGCTCCTACATTTGTTCAATTTTTATTATATTAAGCAACATTTTTTCGGCGTTCTTGTCGAATAGCCTTAAATCTGTGATTAGACTACAATTGTTCTATAGTTGTCTACTAGGAACTGCCCATGAATTCGTCATTTCCCACAATTTGGCATCTTATTGACTGTTTTAAAGAGCACTGCCTATTGAGCGGCTGGGAACCATGCGAAACCGAAGACTTGGTTAAGACAGAGGATGGCGAATACCACAGTTTTCTTTGGACTCAGACCATCCACCCCTCCACTTTCGAGAGAATTGCAACAAACCGTAAATGCGGCATCCGTCGCGGTTTTTCCTACAATGTGGTGGACATCTCATACATAGCATGGCTATTTCAGGAAAGACCGCCCGAATTCCTGATATCTTTCATTAAAGAAAACCCTGAACTGGCACAGAGAATCGCCCTATTTGACCTAAGCGGCGTCTACAATGGAGAGAAGGTCTGCCGAAAATTTAACGAAACCGAAAGCAGTGTTTTCAAGGAATTTGAACAGTTTCTGGAAGAAAACTGGGAAATAACGTTTAAGTCTGTCAACGAAATGCCTGCCCTGACAACGTAACCAGCTTACGCGGATGTTTAGTGGTCTTTTTTCTGGGATAAACCAAATTTAAAAGGGCTTCTTCCAATATCTGTTATGGGCAAATAATCTGTTCATGTAAGCTTAGACTGGAAAATTAATGGATTTACTTGAAGGGAATGAACGATGAGCGAAAATGAGGAAAAAGAGAAAATCAAGAAGATGGCTAAGCTCCGTGCCGTACTAGAAAAGCGGATGGAAACACTGGAAGCAGAACTGGATGAACTGAAAACTCTGCTCGAATTAATAGACTCAACGCTGATTGAGGAGGGCTTCAAGAGAGCCGAAGTCGCTAAGCCAGTTCAGGTTCCAGCGAAACAGGAGACTCCGCAGCCCCCTGTTGTGCCGCAGAAAAGGGGTGTTCCCCTAAAGACGGTGACTGGAGACCTCTTAGCCCACATTTACACTGAAAAAGATTCGATGCAGATTACGTTAGCAGAAGACAAGAACTTTGACATCAACACTCCGCCTTTCATGTCGTTTTTTGTGGAGCGCGTTTTGGCGAAGATGCAGGAGAAAGACAAAGAAGACGCTAACACAGGCAAACTAGCCCCCGAAAACGTTCTATCATTCAGCATCAAACAGGACGGAAACATAGTCAGGGAGATAACCATCAATAACCTACGGCGCGAGAGAAGCCGAGAACTGAAATCGTCCATCCGCTGGACCCTAGAAAAAATGTATGAACGAATAAAGCAGAAGAACTAGCCTGTCCAGAACATAAATGAACTTCTTTGACCTTCAAGGCTATTGTTTTCTTTGAACAGAACTTGAGGACAAGAACCATGAAATCCACTCAATTAACCGCCAAGATACTAACTGGATTCCTCAAGTTCAAAGCAAAAAAGCCCACGCCACTATTTGCATCCTACAACGTGACTGGCAGATGCAACATGAGATGTGTCTTCTGCGAATGGTGGAAAACCAGCAGACCAGAACTGCCAACAAAGAAGGCTTTAGCCGCCATAGACGCAGTTTGCAGTTTAGGTGTACCCTTTTTTGACCTCAGCGGAGGCGAACCCCTACTACGCAAAGACCTGAATCTCCTCGCCAAGAGAGCCGCGTCGCATGGATGCTTGGTGAGCATGAATAGCAACGGGACGCTCCTGAATGAAAGCAGGGTGTCTGAGGTGGCTGATGTTCTTGATTTGGTTGTCATATCTCTTGATGGTCCCAAGGAGGTTCATGACAAGATAAGGGGGGTGCCCGGAACCTACGATAAGGCGGTTGAAGCCATACGCCTGCTGAAGTCTCACGGCGTAAAGGTGGGAGTGAACAGCGTCGCCACCCCATGGAACATCGACATCCTGCCCAGCTTCATCGAGGAACTCCGCAGCACTGTCGACTTCGCTCAGGTTCAGCCCATCCATCCCTACCCCCCACAACCAGAAAACATTCCATCTGACAAGCAGGTTCATCGGCTTCTAGACTACCTGCTGCGGCTCAAACGTTCTGACCCCGGCTTCTTGGCGGTGCCAACAGATTTCCTGAAGGGCTTTGAGGCGTTCTTCCGGGGTGAGGCGCCGAAAATCTGTCACGCAGGAGAACTGTACGTTGCCATTGACCCTTCGGGTAAGCTTTTGGCTTGTCCTGCCCGGTCAGACATTGTGCTGGGCGATGCGTTAAGCGGTCCTGTCGATGACGTTTTGAGGGGAAGGCGGGACAGTGAGGGATGGCGTAAAGTTTCTGCTTGCAGGGGATGCTGGCTTGAATGCACTGCCGGAGTGTCGATGATGCTGATGAATCCCCTCAAGGAAGCCTCCCAGCTGGTTAGCCTCTGGCGGTCACAATAAGTAGCGGAATGAGAGCTGCTGTCAGCAACTGATTCTTATCCATTTTTCTTTGCTTTTCTGTGTTTCAGCGTCAGGTAGCCAGCAATTGCGATTATGACTGTCAGCGTCGCAGCCACAAGGACGTATTCTATCGGCAGACAGGAACCTAAGAAATCGGATTCAGGTTGTTGCTGCCCCTCGTCTGCAGTGAAGGTGATTAATAAGTCGCCTAGAAGCGGTTCGGCGTACTCGGAGACAATTTGAAGTGTTACTGTTTCAGTTTCGTCCTCTGTCGTTGTCGTATATTCTGCGGGTCTTAATGTTCCGTCTATTGCTATGGTGTTTGCCTGAAAGTCTGTGTACTCTGTTTCAAACGTTATGTTAAAGTAAGCTGTTGATTTGTTGCTCCAAGGCGACAGATAAGGACTTATGTTCAAGTCGTACAGAAACGCGTAGCTTCCATTCACCATCTCGATGGGGTGCTCATAATGAATTTTCAGGGTAAAATTGTCCAGAACGGGATGGATTGTGCAGGAAACCATTGGCCAGTCTCCTAGGGCAGTGTAATGTGTCGCATCAGGATAGATTTGGGTATAGTTGCTCCATGTGAGCGCTGTTTCATCCATTTCCATAGAAATGTTTGTTGTGCCAAGCGGCGTCGGATAAACCAGTGGCAAGGCATCGCCAGTGAATGTGAATCCTGTTTCTGTCCAAAATTCTTGATCCTGACTTTCAATCTCAAATTTGGTTAATGGATATGTTCCATCCACTTTTGCCCATAAGCTTCCGTTAACCCAAGAAATCGTATAACTGATGTATTCCTTAGGCATCATAAGCGAATAAACCGGAAGAGACTCAGCCGATACCCATGCTGACAGGGAAAACCTTGGGGTCTCAGGCTGATTCGCAGGCGTTGGAGTAAGCGGGTAGTCTATGTTGTCTGCTTTTGTTGCCTCAACAGCCTGTACAAAAACAACAGCTGAGAAGAGAAGCAACATACCCGTTGATGCTGCAAGGAACTGATACTTCTTCACAGGCAGCCCCTAGCTTATACTGCCCTTATTTCTAATTAAAGAGTTTTTGTAAAGTTTTCTTGACTGAGTGAAAGTTGGTTCTGGTTTATTCTGCGATTGCTGGTCCCAGTATTTTGCCGATAATTTCTATAACCTTTGTTAATTGGTCTGTGGCAAGTCCGACAGCTAAGAAGGTTATTCCGGCGAGCAAGAGGAGAGCACCGGTGATTCTTGGTTCAGGCAAGTCCATGAGCTGTTTCCTTCCGTTGATTCTACTGTATGACTCTGTGACCATTATTTACGATGTTTTATCGTCAAATGCCACCGTTCTGTAATTTTCTAGAACAGACTTGACAGTGTCTTCAGTCAATCTGTTCAAAACCACGGGAGGCTAAGTCATTTCTTGGAGAAGCTTTTCGCCGATTCCCTGAATAGCCTTTACGCTCTCTGAAGTTTCCGCGTACTTGAGGGGGGCTTCTCCCGCCCTGTCCGCTTTTACCACGGTATCATCGTAAGGAATCAAAGCCAGCAACGGAAGTTCATTTTTTTCGGTGAAGTCGGTGATCAACTCTTTTTCTTCAGGGTCTCTAACTCTGTTTCCTACAATAAACACTTTTTTGATTCCCGCTTCATGAGCTAACCCAGAAAGTTTTTTGGCAATCTCTAGGGACTTTCGGCTGGAATCAGCAACTACTAGCATGATGTCCACTTGGCTTGCTGTTCCCCTTCCCATATGCTCCACGCCAGCCTCCATGTCCACAACAACAACCTCGTTCCGATCAACGATTAGGTGACGGAGAAGCTCTCGGATAACCGCGTTAGCTCCGCATGCGCATCCTCCGCCAGCAGTTTTTATTGTTCCCATGACAAGCAAGTTTACGCCGTAGGGTGATTTCATTCCGTTGTCTTCGATTATGTCATCCACTTTGAAGTGGAGCTTGTATACTCCGGGGTAGTCGGTGCGTGTTTTTGAGTCTAAAAGTTCGGCATTCTCAGAGATTGGAACTATCTTGTTTGCTTCCTCAACGGGTATACCCAACGTTAAGGCAAGGTTAGGTGATGAGTCAGCGTCGATAGCCATCACTTTGAATCCTTTTTTTGCAAAATAGCTCGCAAGTGTCCCAGAAATGAGAGTTTTTCCCACGCCGCCTTTACCAGAAACAGCAATCTTCACCCGGTTCTCACCATTTTGGTTAAGTCATTGGCGCTTATTTACGTTTTCTTAAACAGATTAACCCGCTTTTTCGCAGACTACTCATAGCTTCCTATACATACAAGGCGCGGGCAAAGTGGGTTGAGAAAGCATCAACACTATTCTACAATGTAACACTGTGTAAAAAGTAGCGAGAATTATTTTCTCAGCATGCATCTGACCGTGACATCTTTTGCTTTAAAGAATTCCTTTGAGAACTCTACAGCTTTGATGGCGTCATAATATTTGCAACTGAATATGTCCAAGAAGATTCTGTTTGTTTTGTTTGCGAAATGACCAGACACTAAAGAAGTTTCAACAAGCTGCATCATAGAATACCCGGCAACATCTGGATTAATTCCGAAGTGCTGAACGTGGCATGGTCCCCATGGCGTGGCATCAATAATTGCACAAACCTTCACAGCATACTCTTTTATGGCTTCAGCATTTTTCAGGAGGTCAGGGTCGCAGTCATGAAGGTCAATAGCAGTAGCAAGCCCCCATGCTTCAGCAAGCTCGTATTCCTCTTTTGTTACGTAATCGTATATTATTGGCTCTTCAGCTATTCTTTCCGGTGAAACAAATCTTAATCGTGTGTTCATGAAAAGCTGACGTGTGAAATTTGCCAGATAAACCTTTCTATTTGATTTTCTGTAAAATTTTAAATAAACCGCCAATCTTTAGCATCTATTAGTTTATGCCCGATAATCAAAGGAAAAAATTCTTTTGCGAGTAAAAACTAAGACAATCTTAAGAAAAAGTCCTTTCACGAAATGGGCAGTTTTAATCTACACATTCAAAAACGATTGAAGGATAAAAGCAAGAAATGGAAGAATGGGGTTTCCATTCTTTTATTTGGTTAATTTTTTCAGGGGGTAGGTGTGTTGAGTTGGCTTTTCTGGATGCACTGAATTTAGCTTCCTCCCATGATTATGATATCGAAGGAGAAGCTTGCTACTCCGCTAATGCTCTGTGACACTGATAACGTGATTGCAATTTGAACTACTTGATTCGGTAGAATTGTTTGTCCTCCATAGTTCCAACTTAGCGTCATGTAGTTACTGGCGCCTGCCGGATTCCAGTTCACAGCATTCAACGACAGCGTCAACTCAGAATTTCCCTCATTCCTTATGTACACTAATTTTGTACTAGAACCGCCTGGCACAACCGCTCCCCAGTCAACATCAGACATTGGCGTTACGCAACTGCTTTCCCTGTAGGCGGCAACTCCTATCGTTTGGACTGTTCCATGGCTTTGCAGACTAGTAGAGTATATCAGCTGTCCTGCAATCGTGTTTAATAAGAACACGTTTAAGATGAGAAACGCTGATACCGCCAGTAGTAGTGACGTTTGTTTTCTTTTTTTGGTAAAGTGCTTAGACTGTGAAACATGTGAAAGCAGCGAAAACGCTTTTGCCTTGAACCAAAAGACACAGTTCTTCACCGTCTTCACAGGATCTCTTTTGTTTCCTCTTTTCAATTGTTAATCTCCTCGTTTCGTGACAAACACGATTCTGTAACCCTTACGAAAAAATTTAAAGATTTTTGAAAAACTTTCTTTCGCATTTAGCAAAATCTTTTTTGCAACAAAAAACAGCCATGAAAATATTAAAAATCATAAAAATCAAAATGAAAAAACATGGTTCATGCCAAAGAATCATACTTTTATCACAGTAGTCCCCGCGAACTTGTCAAAGAATCGGATGAACCGCTCATCCTTCAATCTAAGACCCACCAGCAAGTCGATGGGCAACAGGTAACATTTGCCAAAGTTTCTCACCGCCGCAGTATCGTAATACAGCTTTTTTCCGCTGACGCTGACAACTTTTATCATAAACAGGGTCTTTCCCAAGGTTTGACCTGCAAAACCCTCTAGAAGGGTTGAATACAGCCAGAGTAAAGCTAGAAAGAGCAGCAGGTTGATGTCCAGCAAGTATTGGCCAGCAAACAGAGAATTCAGTTCGGTGACCAAAGTAATTGCGACAGTGATTGTGAACGCCACTCCAAGGTCGAAAAGGAAGGCAAGGACTCTTCTAGAAAATCTGGCGAGATGCAGGTTGCTTTTCTGTTTAGAGTAGTCAACTTCTATTGAAAGAGCTTCAGTGTCTCTGATTAGTCGCAACGCGTTTTGACCAAAACTGTTCAGTCTATATTTTCCGTTAGGGGTTTGTTCCAGAAACAGTTTCAGGTTTCGAAGATGAAAACTCATTTTTCCTGTGTCGATGTCAAGCGCATTCATCAAGTCTGAGAATGACTGCTCCTTTTTTTCGTATAGAATGTTTAAGATGTCTCTACGCAGCTTATTGGATAGAATAGAGAAGAGCTTTGAAACATTTTTTTCATCGACAGCCATCTTAAACCAGAATCCACTTCTAACCCTTTTTTGTTCAACACATGTACTTTAACGAGGTTTTTATGTTCTCTGTTTTACTCGATTAAAGAATTAGTTAGTGTGTTTAATTAAAAGCCTTTCATTCAGAGAAACCTCATTCATATTTCCTAAACAGTTACCAAATTTTTGCATTCAACCTGCAAAATCTTTGCTTCTATGATGAGACATATCAGATAGAGAGATGGAATTTGCAGAAGCGCCTGTGTGCGCTTGCCATAAATCTTTATCACCTAGAAATGTGAAATAATAAAGGATTATGAATGTGCCTGCAACATTTTGAATCGCATCAGGGTATAAGGCGGTTTCAATGACTTCCTCTAATGGGTTAAAAAAGAAAGAGCGCAATGATAGACGAAGTGCTTCTGAGAAAATTGTGGCACAACTCCGCTCCTTTTGCCGTTTCATGAAACATTCATATAAAACGTTGATTTTGGTGGCGATTGTTGCCATAATCTCTGTTGCTGTCAGCGCGTGGATTGCTATAATGCTAAGCGATTCTGGTTCTGAAATTTACCTGCCAAGTGTAGGAACCATAAAAACCATTGGCGTCGAAACCTACGAGGACCCAAACGGCGTAGTCAAACAAGAAACATTGAGCTGGGACGAAATCAAGATAGAAAAACTGGACTGGGACGAAATCACGATGGAACCAATCAGCACCACTGTGTACGTCAAAAGTGTAAGCAACTATAGAGTAACGATGAACATATTCCTGACAGATTGGAGCCCCGCGGAAATTTCGGACTACCTAACGATATCATGGGACTATGAGGGGGAGGACATGAATCCTGGAGAAATTATCCCTGTTACACTTACGCTGTCAGCTCCTTCCTCAGATGCCTTCATTGATTACATTCTCGGGAACAACATTCAAAGCTTTGATGTATCCATCCACTTTGTTGCTACCACGTAAAACAGTCGTTCAAGCAATTCTTCAATCCGTCACCTACTGCAGCCAGATGCTAAGAAGCTTAACTACGATTGAAGATTCAATTCCTTTTTAGTTTCACTCTACTCTCTCCCCACGTCTATATGTCGTTTCAGCGCCAGCCTTATTATACTACACAGCAAAAGGCGGTAACGTTAGGATGATAAACCATGAGTAAAATAGCTTACAAAGAACAGGTAATGAAACGGCTAACATACATCCAAATCCTCGCCGAACAGGAAAGATATGAGGAAATCCAGAACCTTCTAGAAACAAATTTTGTGCTGGTGGCTTAAAATGGCGGTATCTGTATCATGCCACGGATGCGGCAAAACTCTGTTCATAGGACGCGAAGTCGTCCAACCCTACTATGTTCGAGCAAAAAATGAGTGCAGATGCCCCTCTTGTGGAAGAAAGCTTTCACACAATCCCATGAGCCTACAACTAGACCTGCTGAGTGTCCAGCACTAACCTGTTAAGCGCCACAAAAGTGGCAAACAAAAAAGATATCCCTCTTTGCGGAAAACCTAAGCGCGGCGACTTGCTTCCAAGGCGCACTGTTGCGTTTAATGTTTTCAATTTTATATTTAATCTAATTCTGAATATGAATTGTTACTCAGAATAATTATGCCCTTTTCATACAAGTTAAATGGTTGACGGGCAACTTCACTGAGGTGTTTAGCCAAATGGCTGTCATAAATGTTCAAGTGAATTCTAAAGTTTTGAGTCTTGTAACATCTATGGAGAATGATGTTTCCAAGGCAATATGTGAAGCACTTGACCTTTGGTTGAAAGAAAAAAATAATCACCTGCCCGATAACAAACAAACTCTGCGTAAACATGAACCAACCATGCAATAATTGCGAAATAGCCAGAAAAAGTAAGCTATAACCCTTTCTTGTCTCGGTCTGTAAGCATTTAGAGCATTTCGCGTATTCTACAACATGGAATTTGTCATAGAACATTTAAGGATAGACGAAAATGTAATCAGCACAGAAACCTAAACTGTGTTGCCTAGAAGGTGCCTGCAGGTGAAGATTCTGTTTGTGGAGCCTCCGAAGGATTACTGGTTTGTGATGGGCGAATATTTGCCTCCGCCCTACGGGGTTCTGCAACTCGCAGCCTATCTTGAACAAAAAAACGTGGATGCCGAAATTCAGGTTTTGGACTGCAACGCCGAGGGCTTAGATTGGAAGGGACTAGAAAAACGCGTAGAATCCTTCAGCCCTGACTTGGTGGCTTCAAGCGCCCTTGCCACCTGCAACACGTATGTTGCCGCCAGAACCTTGGAGATTGCAAAAAAAGTGAATCCTGCCGTGGTAACGGTTGCTGGTGGACAGCACTTCACGGTTATGGCTGAAGAGAGTCTAAAGGCATATCCTGAGATTGACGTGATTGTGCGGGGAGAAGGAGAAGAAACCCTTCTTGAGTTGGCGCAGGCAGTTGCTGAGGGTCAGCCCTTCTCGTCTGTGAAAGGCACATCCTCCCGAGCCAATGGGCAAATCATACATAATCCTCCGCGACCTCTAATCGAAAACCTTGACAGTCTGCCTTTGCCTGGATACAAGTTTGTGGAGAATCTGGTCCAGAAATACCACTTCACTGCCATGGCAGGCAAAAAAACACGATACGCCATGGTCGAAGGCTCCAGAGGCTGCCCCCACCAATGCACCTTCTGCACCCAATGGAGACACTGGGGAAGCAAATGGAGGATAAAGTCTCCGAAGCGGGTTGCAGACGAGTTCGAGTTTTGCTACGAAAACTATGGAAGCAGATTCCTGTGGCTCACCGACGACAATTATGGTCTAGGCAAACGGGCAAGTGATCTGGCTGATGAGCTAATAAGCAGAGGATTTTCGGATGATATTATGTGGTTTATGCAGGTTAGATGCGACGATGTTGTGAAGCACGCGGATGTTCTGCCTAAGATGCGGAAGTCTGGGCTCCGCTGGGTTCTTTTGGGCGTGGAAAGCCACAGTTCATCAACGTTGGACTCTTTCAGAAAGGAGACGACCCCCGATGATGGCAGAAAAGCTGTGAAGCTTCTGAAGGAGAATGACATCTTCACTCAGGGCATGTTCATTATTGGGCAGCGAAAAGACACATCCGAATCGATAGCTGGCTTGAGGGAATTCGTGAACGAGCTGGATCCTGACTTGGCAATCTTTGCTATACTCACTCCGTTTCCGGGAACTGCCGTCTATGAAGAGGCTAAAAGGAACGGTTGGATAGAGGACTGGAACTGGGCAAACTATGATATGGTTCATGCGGTCATGCCCACCGAGACCCTGTCGATAAAGGAGGTGCAGGAGGAGCTTTATCGTTGCTACAGAAGCTTCTTTGGTTCTTGGCGCCGAAGATTCACTGGGCTCTTCGCACGGAAGACCTTAAAACGAAAGGTTTACTGGTCCATGGCGTCACAGGGCATCGTAAACCAGTTCAAAACATTATTCTGAGTTGATCAGCAGTGCCTAGGCAGCGCCACATCAGATCGGACATAAAATATCAACTGCTCATGTCGTTCGCAGGTCTGTTTCTTGTTGGGTTGATGACTGTTTTTCCTCCAGCAGCCACTGGAGACGTTCCCTGGCGAAAACCAGTGATAGGCTCAATCTTCAGCATAATCTGTGTCCTAGGCGTCCTTGCAGTCTTCTCACCCAACAAATGCTTGAACATCTTCACTATCGGAAAGAAAAACAGAGCCGCTGGCTCAGATTCAGCTAAACTTGCATCTCATGGAACATCAAACGCTCTTGCGGGACATCACCCCAACTGCGGAAATTACGGCGCCCACGTTTTTCGGATAAAAGGCAAGGCAGTCTGTGCAGCATGTTCTGGTCTACTGCTTGGAGGGCTTTCGGCTTTAGCTGTGGCATCAGCCTACTTTTTTGGCGACTGGAACGTTGCCGATTACAGTTCTTGGATGGTTTTGCTGGGTGTTGCGGGAGTAAGTTTCGGGTTGTTCCAGTTCAAATTCAGGAGTCTTGTCCGCTTATCATTGAACACAGTTTTTGTTCTTGGAACTCTCTTGATCTTGATTGGAATCGACGAGTTGGTTCAAAGTTTAGTTTTTGATTTGTTCGTGGTCTGTTTGATTGTTTTTTGGCTTTTGACTAGGATATCTTTGTCCCATTGGGATCATGAAGTGATCTGTTCTGGTTGTGAGACCGAAAACTGTATGTTTAGAGAATAAAAAAGGGAGGAGCGGGGGCTAGCGTTTGCGTCCCATGGTGTATAGTGCTCCGGCAACCATCAGCGTCCCAAAGATGATTACTATGAAAGCCCAGAGGTAACTTCCAAAGTCTATCTCGAGAACAGTAGTGACGCCCCACAGTATGATTATGAGTCCAAGGACTAAACCTGCGATTGATCCGCCGTGGGGTAACCCGAAGCATTCGTTCTCTTTTCGTCGCCGTTCACGTCTAGTAGGCGGGTG
>CAZYJH010000006.1:0-7696 GCA_964647775.1 uncultured Candidatus Bathyarchaeia archaeon | reverse complement strand
ACTCACCGCGGAACAACATACAACGCCTACCTGATCATAGACAAGAAAGTCGCCCTAGTTGACACTGTGCAGCATCCCTTCGCAGAGGAAATGATTGAAAGAATCAAAGAAGTGATCGACCCCTCAAAAATAGACTACATAATAGCGAATCATGTGGAGTCAGACCACTCAGGCTCAATCAAAGAAATCCTGAAGCTTGCACCCAACGCAACTGTGGTTGGCACAGCCAACTGCAAAGCGGGTCTAGAGAAGCACTACTTCGGCAACTGGAAGTTCCAAACAGTGAAAACCGGTGACACACTGAGTTTAGGCGAACGAACATTAACTTTCCTTGAGGCGCCTATGCTTCATTGGCCTGACACCATGTTCACTTACATAGAGAAAGATGCGTTGCTGTTGTCTAACGACGGTTTTGGTCAGCACTTGGCAAGCTCGAAACGTTTCGATGATGAGGTGGACCCGAACATATTGATGTGGGAGGCTGCGAAGTATTACGCGAACATTTTGTGGCTCTACAGTTCAGTGGTGTTGCGTAAGCTTGAGGAAGTGCAGAAGCTGGGCTTGAAGATTGATATGATTGCGCCCAGCCACGGCGTAATCTGGCGGAAAGACCCCTTGAAGATTGTTAAGGCTTATCAGCGGTGGGCTAGTGGCGAAGCAGAAAAGAAGGTTCTGATCGTCTATGACACGATGTGGGAAAGCACAGAAAAGATGGCTAAGGCGATGCTTGAGGGCATAAGCAGCGAAGACGTCGAAGCGAAGCTGTATAGGCTTCCCGTCAGTGACGAAGGCGACATCATAGGAGAACTGCTGGAAACAAAAGGGCTGCTTTTGGGCTCAGCAACCATAAACAACGGTGTTTTGCCGACTGTGGCTCCGTTTCTGCGGGAGATGGAGGGCTTAAGACCCAAAAACAAGCTTGCCGCCGCATTCGGCTCGTATGGCTGGGGAGGAGGAGCAACCGCGGCTATAGAAAAGACGCTGAAGAGCGCAGGAATGGAGCTTGTTGCACCTGCAATCACTGTTAAGTGGGTTCCGGACACGGCTGAACTGCAGAAATGCTACGAGTATGGACAAGAGTTTGCCAAGAAACTGAAAGCCGCAGAGTAGACTCCGTTTTCTACTCTTTTTCTTTTGCCAGTTTCATCCACCATTCGGGAACCTTGAAGTCTTCGGTTGTGTCCCAGCTGTCGAAGGGTTTAATGTCCAGCACTGGCGTGCCGTCATAGGCGTCTAAGCCTTGGACAGTGAGAACGTTGCCTTCTATTTTTAGCAATTTAACTCTTGTGAGTCCGATGGGGTTTGGGCGGTGGGGCGTCCGGGTGGCGAAGATTCCCAGAAGCGTCATGTCAGCTCTTCCCCGTGGATGAACTTTCATTGTTTTTCGCTCTTCATCTGACATTTTATCTAGCCAGAAAAGAACAAACAGGTGAGAGAACTCTTCGACGCCCTCCAGAGCCTCAGTCAAGTCCTCACGAAAAACTATCTTCGAAATCACATTCTTGTCCCTAACTTCGTTGCCTACTGCTTCCGTCTGGACGAAACCTATAGGCTCCACCTTAATCTTGCTTGAAGCCATGAAACAACACATCCTTTCAATCGTAAACCATTAACAACCACTGAAACATGCAATATAAGCCCTTTTTGCAGTAGAAAAAATTGGGCTGCTCCATTGAAGAAAAAACATAATACCAAACATGGTTAACTTTTTAATCCAGATTTGATTAGTAGAAAGCGCATATTTTTGCGTTCAGGAATAAATCATCGTTTGGGGGTTGGTGAAATTGTCGCTGCTTCAGAAAATTGCGTATTACGGAAATCGGCGTGACGAGGTGCCTAATCAGGAACTTGCAAGGGAACGTGCAGAAACCGAAAACAGGGAGAGCATAAGAGAGATTGCCTTTTGTAAGCGCGCTTAGGAGCATTCCGTGTTATGCGATTAATCCATTCCTTACAAAACACTGCATATTTCTGCAAGAATGTTTGGGTTGAAAATTAGCACCGTTAATTTTTCTTTTAGGCACTAGCAACCATGAATGTTTATTGAGATAACTTTTTTCTTTATTATTCTCTCCACCTGAACACTTTCGCGGCAGCTATGAAGAGAACGACCGTGATTGCTGCAACCACTGTGAGGTCAATTAATGCCTGTGTGTAGTTAGCGTATACCATAATTGCGTTCAACCCTTCGATTATGTAATACAACGGCAATACGTGCGCTATGCTTTGTAGGTAGTGGGGCATAATGCTTATGGGGAAAAATGTGCCGGCGAGGAACATCATAGGGAATGTGACTATGTTTCCGATTATGCCTGCTGTTTCAGGATTCTTAGTCACGGTTCCAACCAGCATGCCCAAAGAAGCGAAAAGCATTGGACCCAAAATGAGGAAGGGTATAAGCCAAATGGTCAAGGTGATGTGTGCACCAAAGGCTAAGATGCCTACGCCTGCCATGAGCAGGAAAGAAACTGAAGAAAGAAATATGTAAAAGAGCACCTTGGATGCCAACCACTCCATCTTCGTCAGGGGCGTCAGAGATAGCTGCTTGAACAGTTTTGTCTTCTTGTACTCTGAAGATATGTTAACAAGAGAGAACATTGGGTTAACTAGAATGGAGAAGCCTATGAGCCCTGGAATCAGAAAATCAATGTACTTCGTTTGCTCTGTGTTGACACTAGCCGAGGTTATGCCTATAATCATCGAACCGTTGAAACGTTGCAGATTGAAAAAGTTTGCCACGCCGCTGACTGTCCCAGACACTATTCCGTTGGTACTTGAAGTGGGATTACCATAGACAGTTATGTTTACACTCTGGGCAGTGGCGTAATTGATGGAGAAATCCTCTGGAATAACGATTCCATCAGATACTGAATGGTCAGCAAGGTAATTCGAGAAGTTCTCTGAAGTGTCAACGGTTATCACCTGAATTGTACCTGAACTGTTTAGTGCATCCAAAAATTGTGTAGAAACCTGACCTGAATCCTGATTCTGAGCATAAACAGTTATTGTTCCAGAGGAGTTACCGGAGAAAATGGCGCCGAAAATCAGTATCAGAATAACGGGAAATATTAAGCCAAAGAAAAGCCCAAACTTGTTTCTTAGGTATCCCCGACTGAACACTGAAAAGTCTGAAAGAATTCTTTTAACACTAACCATTACCTATCGCGCCTCCGCTGATTGTCTAATTTACTGTTGCTGTGTTCAGCTTTGAATTCGCCGTGCTCATCCATGCTTCCTCTAATCAATTTGACAAAAACATCATCCAAACTGTCGCGTCTTGTATGAATTTCGCCCCAGTCTAATCCCGACTGTTCAGCAGCCGCCAAAGCTGCTAGAGCATCAATTTTGTGGTTAAGCTTTATGTTAACCAAATCCTTTCCGTCAAAATCGATTTCAAGTTCCGTGTTTGCTTTGATGTAATCCGCTAGCTTTTTGTTGCCGTGGATTTCCAGCCTTTCCCCTGAACCGTGCTCTTCTATGATTTCGTCTGAAGTTCCCATAGCCACGATGCGCCCGTGATTCATTATGGCGACTCTGTCCGAAAGCTGCTGAGCCTCGTCAAGGTAATGAGTGGTAAGTATAACGGTTTTTCCCTTTCTCTTCAAAGCCCTTATTACTTCCCAAATCGCCCTCCTTGCGGTCGGATCAAGACCCGTGGTCGGCTCATCAAGGAAGAGAAGCTCAGGAGAATTCACAAGCGATAGCGCAAGCCCCATCTTCTGCTTCTGTCCCCCTGAGAGATTCTCGAAAAAGACGCCAGCCGAATCATCCAGCAAGACTTCTCTGAGAATTTCATCTGAATCCACGCTGACGCCGAAAAGATCCGCATAGTACTTCACCGCTTCCCGTGGGCTTGCCTTTTCAAAGAAAGTGAAGTCCTGTGGTATGACCCCGATTTTTTTGTGAAGGCTGTAGCCTTTGGTCCAAGGGTCAAGACCAAGCACTTTCACGTCGCCCTCATCTCTTTTTCGCAACCCCTCCATGATCTCTACGAGGGTGGTTTTTCCTGCACCGTTGGGACCGAGTAAACCGAAGACTTCGCCCTCGTTTACGGTGAATGAGACTCCGTCAACCGCATTTATATTGCCGTAGTATTTTTTTACCCCAGAAATTTCAATAGGAATCATTTAAGCCCTTTCTCTGTGTTTTTGTTTGTAACACTTGATAAAATTATTTCTGTAGACATAAAGTTATCGGAAGTCGTCAACAGCACATTATAATCGGTAATATACGCCCACATCGAATACGTCAGGTTTGGAGCCAACGTGTTTTTATGGTTTGTTTGCTTTTTGTATTCTCTCTTTTGCGATGTTCATTGCCGCGTCTCTGAGGGAGATGTCATTGTTTAGGGCAGTTTCTATGACTTTCACCGTGTTTTGCCTGATTTTCCGCTGAACCAGCTCCAGCATCCGCTTGGGATTGTAGCCTCGATACTCAGCATAAGAGGAAATCACCCCTCCAGCATTCGCCAGAATGTCAGGAACAACAAACACTCCCCTCTTCGCTAGGACCTTCTCGATTGCTGGGCGAACAGGAAGATTAGCCGCCTCAACAACCATCTTAGCCTTAACACGACTCACGTTATCGGCGTTGATAACGTCAGGAAGGGCAGCGGGAACCAGAATGTCTACTGGCAACTCGAAAAGCTCCCTGTTCTCCAGCACTTTGCCCGGACGATAATTTATCACAGTGCCCGTTTCTGTTTTGACGTCTAACAGTTTTTCGTAGTTTAGTCCGTCAGTGTTGTAGATGCAACCTTTAGAATCCGACACCGCCACAACCTTCACTTCAATCTGCGTCAGGTACTCAGCAACGAAGGAGCCGACGTTCCCGAATCCCTCCACCGTAGCCGTTGCATTGTCTATGTCCAAGCCGTCCACATAATTTGCCGCAGTGAAGGCAGCCTGCACCACCCCCAAAGCCGTAGACCCATACTCGTGGGGAATGCCACACTTTACTCCAGGCTTAACACACAGGTGCGCAGGTTTTCCTGTGGCAGACTTCATGGAACCGTTCTCTTGGGCAAAAACAGCCATCTCCTTCTCTCCAGTGTTGATGTCCGGCGCAGCCACGTACAGGCTTGGGCACACCCGCTTCAGGGCACGGGAGAAGGCTTTGATTATCTCCATTTTATTCTCTTCAGTCATCTGCTTCGGATCAGCGATTATGCCTGATTTGGCTCCTCCAAACGGAATCTTTGCCAGGGCACACTTCCATGTCATCACCCTTGATAACCTGAAAACCTCCTCAGTTGACACGGTTGGCAGCATCCTGATTCCGCCCTTCCCCGGACCCAAAGTTGTGTTATCTATAACCAGAACGCCCCTCATCCCCGTTTTCGGGTCATAAACCTGAAGTATCTTCTCTGGACCCCACTCGTCAGCAAACGCCTCAATCTTCATTTTCAATCCGTTTTTCTCCAGAAGAGTTTACGGCAAATAATCAGCGGAACCCTTGTAAAAGCTTTCTTCAACAATAACGGGCGGCTAGGGCAGTAAACAATAATTGTCTGCCCCTCCCTTTGTATATTTCAGAGTATTTTATGAAGCATGTGGAGCGGGATAAAGAATGGGTCACATTTACCTGTACACTGGAACTGGGGGCGGAAAAACCGTGAACGGTTTGGGTTTAGCTCTCAGGTCTGTGGGACACAAACGCAAAGTTGTCATTATCCAGTTTTTGAAGTGGTGGAAAAACACAGGAGAATACAAGATACGCGAGAAGCTCAAGCCATACTACGAAATTTACCTGTTCGGCAGAGACGGCTGGATTGGACTAGACAACCTAGGCGAAGAAGACCGAAAACTCACAAAAGAGGGATTGGAATTCGCCAAAAAGATTGTCCAAGAAAAGAAGCCTCATCTGCTGGTCTTGGACGAGATAAACTTGGCTCTCCACTGCCACATGCTAGAACTGGATGAGGTTCTGGAGTTTCTGGACGGCATCCCAGAGGAGACAGACGTCGTTCTAACAGGAAGATACGCTCCAAAAGAGCTCATAGACAGGGCTGACTTCGTCAACGAAGTGAAAGACCTGAAGCAGCCAAAAGAAACTGTGACCACCGAGGGCATCCAATACTAGCTTAGCCGCCAGTTTGAAGAAGAAGAATCGCCTTAGCTAGGTCCCCGTCGCTTGACTCCAAGGCTCGTTGAGCGTCTTCCAAGCTTTTTCCTGTCTGATCCGCAACAAGCTGCACATCCTCCTCAGGAATCGCCACCTTAGCCGCCTCCGTCTCTAGAGCCCGCTCGTTCACGTCTCCTGTGACCTGAAAGATTTTCTGTCCCTGCATCTCAAGGACCGCAACCTGAGCGTTTTCAACCACGATTTCTTTGTTGCTTGTTCTGAAGATGACTTCCTGTACGTCGGGCATCTCTCCCATGTTCATACCCATGCGCTGCATCATCCTCTTCGCGTTTCTTGGGCTCATTTTTCTCCGCATTTCCGCTCCCTTCCTTCCTATACTCATTCAAAAGGTCTTCTTAACTTTTTTCTGCCACGCCTCTGCGAACCCGCACAGCCATTCCCCTGCTGAAGTCCTTCATTTCTTTTCCAGAAAGCAATGCCCTGCCAACAGCCAAAACCCTGTTCTCTCCATTGATGACTACGACTTCCTCGTTGGGTCTTATCTCTGGGTCAGCATCTATCACATACTTGGCGAAAGCGCTTCTTCCCTTCATAACAAAAGGTTCAGCGTCAGAGTGAACTTTGACCCAGCACCGCAAAGGATTCACTTCATGTACCAGACGTTTGGCTCCTGCAACAGTCAAAACCAGCAGCCCAGTTGTGGGTCTGAGGGTAGCCATCAGCTCCTCTTTCAGGTGAATGTGCCGTATCTTTCCCGTATTCTTCGAGTACACAATTCTGACTGTGTCAGGAAACAGTTTCGTTCCCGCATCTCTTCCAAACTGGTAATCAGCTACACTGCGTATCTTCTGTAGAGCCTCCATGTCCACGGTTTCACCAACAATTTTCACGTATACGCCCTGCTACAGCATCAACGTCTGTTCTCTGCGCAGGTAAACGTAGAGTCGAAAACAAGAAACTTTAAGTTTTCTCTTTCACCGTATAAAGAAACTAAACAGGCGGAGAAACCAGAATGGACACACTTCACCACAACGGCGTCCTAATTCCAGCCCCCTACGAAGCGAAGGGACTCACAGTCAAAATAAAAGGCAAAGAAGTTAAGCTCACAGCAGAGCAGGAGGAGATGGCAGTAGCGTGGGCAAAAAAGGCTGGAACACCCTACGTTGAGGACAAAGTATTCGCAAAAAACTTTCACAAAGACTTCTCCAAGAAACTGGGCATCGAAGTTAAGCCCGGAGACATTGACTACTCAGAAATAATCTCTCTTGTCGAAGAGGAACGAGAATACAAAAAGAATCTTCCCCGAGAAGAGAAGAAGCTGTTGGCGGCTCAACGAAAAGATGTTAGAGAAGCAAACAAGGAGACGTACGGTTACGCCATTGTTGACGGCGAACGAATGGAGCTAGCCAACTACGTTGCAGAGCCCAGCTCCATCTTTATGGGTCGAGGAAAACACCCGATGCGGGGAAGCTGGAAAGAGGGACCCTCCAAAAAAGACATAATACTAAATCTTTCAGATCCCAAGTCAGCACCAGAAGGCAAATGGAACGAAATCGTCTGGGAGCCTGAAGCCATCTGGATTGCCCGTTGGCAGGATAAGCTCAGCGGCAAA
>CAZYJH010000005.1:0-20726 GCA_964647775.1 uncultured Candidatus Bathyarchaeia archaeon | reverse complement strand
TCACAGATTCTGGGGTTTTCGCAGACCCATCTGGCTATGACCCTGCTGAACAGCTGGGTTATGGAGGCTCTAATAAGCCATAATATCCCCGCAATAGAGGTTCATCCCTCCTCCTGTGCGGTTACGAAGGCTGGCAGAATCGCCACTATGGAACTTAAGCCATTGAAAAAAATGCTCAAGACGGGTTTTGTGCCCGTTCTGTACGGAGACACCGTCCTCGACTCGAAGCAGGGCATCGCCATATTGTCCGGAGACCAGCTTGTCTCTTCGCTGGCAATAAAACTTGGCGCAAGCCGCATCGTAATGGGCGCGGATGTTGACGGCTTATACACCTCTGACCCCAAAACAGACTCTTCGGCACAGCTGATTGAGCATGTGACCTTGGAAGAATTGAAAAGCCTGAACCACAAGATTGAGGGGTCAAAGGCAACTGACGTGACTGGAGGCATGCTTGGAAAGATGCATGAGGTAACTCTTGCTATTGAGCAGGGCATCGAAACGGTGGTTGTGAACGCCACAAAGTCTGGAAGAGTCTACAAGGCTCTTACGGGAAAAAAGGTGATTGGAACAGTATTGTCTGGAAAGGGTGAAACAGTTGGATGAATTGATTGGAGAAAGAAAGGCTGACCACATAGAAATCTGTCTTAAAGAAGACGTTCAAGCCAGAAGGGCAACAACGGGATTCGAGGACGTTTCCCTTGTGCATAAGGCTCTGCCCGAAATTGAACGAAAAAAAATTGACCTCTCCACAACCGTTTTTGGCTACAAGTTTTCTGCCCCCATCTTTGTGGGAGCCATGACAGGAGGCACCCAGAAAGCCACCAAAATCAACGCAGCCATAGCCGAAGCCGTGGAGGAACTCAATCTGGGTATGGGCGTCGGAAGCCAAAGAATAGCCATCGACAACCCAAAACTTGAACACTCCTTCAGCGTAGTCAGGGAGAAGGCGCCAAAAGCCTTCATCTTAGCCAACATTGGAGGACCGCAACTTGTCAGCAAATACGGCGTAAAGGAGGCAAAGAAGGCAGTTGAGATGGTAGGCGCCAACGCCTTGGCAATTCACTTGAACCCGTTGCAGGAGGCTGTGCAGCCGGAAGGCGACACAAACTACTCGAACCTTCTCCAGAACATATGCAAGGTCGCCCAAGAGTTAGAGGTTCCCGTCGTCGTCAAAGAAACTGGCGCAGGAATATCTGCAGAGGATGCGGCAATGCTTGAAGCAGCGGGTGTTGCAGGAATTGATGTGGCTGGAGTTGGGGGCACAAGCTGGGCAGCCGTAGAGTATTACAGGGCTAAGGCGCGCCAAGATGTTTTCAGTCAAAGACTTGGAGAAACTTTCTGGGATTGGGGCATACCCACCGCAGTAAGCCTTGTAGAAGCGGTCAAGTCAGTTAGTTTGCCTGTGATAGCCTCAGGCGGAATACGAGACGGAATAGACGCGGCAAAGGCTTTGGCTTTAGGCGCAAGCTTAGCATCTGCCACTATCCCGTTTCTGGAGCCAGCCACAAAAGGTTCGGAAGATGTTAAAAAGGCGCTAAAGTATTTTGTTGGAGAAGTGAGAAACGCAATGTTCCTTGTAGGCGCAAACTCGATTCAGAAGTTGCAGAAAGTTCCGGTTGTGTTGACTGGAAAAACTGCTGAATGGCTAAAATTGCGAGGCTTTCAACCTGAAGTTTATGCGAGGAGAAAAGCATGAGTCGGCTCTCAACACAGATAGATGAATCAGCCAAGAAAGTGGACGGTTTCATCGAAACGGTTGTTGACGTGGAAAGTGAGCCGCAGGTTCTCTACAGGGCTGCCCGCCACATAATTGACGCGGGAGGAAAACGGCTTAGACCGTTTCTTGTGCTGAAAAGCTGCAAAATGGTGGGAGGAAGAGAAGAGGATGCGCTTCCAACTGCAGCGTCTCTGGAGATGCTTCACACCTTCACTCTTCTTCACGATGACATAATGGACCAAGACGAAAAGAGGCGCGGAGTCCCCAGCGTTCACACCAAATGGGGAGTCCCCGTCGCCATAGTGGCTGGAGACCTGCTCTTCGCCAAGGTTTACGAGGCAATCGCCACCTATACAGACCCTAAGTATGTGAAGCCCAAGCGGATACTGCAGGTAATAAAGGAAATCAGCGAGGCAACAGTGGTCCTCTGTGAGGGGCAGACTTTTGACATGATGTTCGAAGACATGGAAACCGTTTCTGAGGCTGAGTACTTCAAGATGATTGAAGGCAAAACCGCTGCCTTGTTTGAAACGTCTGCGCGGTGCGGGGGACTGCTGGGCGGCGCAACCAAAGGTCAGGTTAAGCGGTTGGGAGAGTTTGGGCGTTACGCTGGCATCGCCTTTCAGGTCATCGACGATGTTTTGGCTTTGACTGCGGATGAGAAGGTTCTGAAGAAGCCTGTGGGGAACGATATCAGGGAGGGAAAGCGGACGCTGATGGTTGTTTATGCTCTTGAAAAGGCTTCGAAGAGCCAAAGACGACAGATTCTTGAAACGCTGGGAAACAAGGATGCCTCACCTGAGCAGATACAGGAAACTATAGGGCTGATTGATTCTTTGGGGGCAATCAGTTACGCCAAAAAGTTGGCGGACAGATACATCAAAAAAGCCAAAAAGGCGTTAGCTAAGTTTCCTGCCTCCGAAGATAGAGAAGACCTCATAAGCCTAGCAGACCTCATTTTTGCTAGACAACATTAAATCTAACTTAAGTGGCGTACCTTGAATCCGAAGGAAGAAAAAGAAGCCAGAGCAGTAATCAAAAAAATTGTTCTCCTGAACGCGCTTCGTTACGGCGGGAAAGCTTCCCCGAAACCTGTTTTCGGCAAACTACTCGGCGAACATCCACAGTTTAGACAGAAAATAAAAGATGTTTCCGCAATCATAGACGAGGTTGTCCAAGAAATCAACGAGCTGAGCTTAGAGCAGCAGAAAGCCATTGTTGCGGAGAAGTGGCCTGAGGCTTTAACTGAAGAAAAAACAGAAGAAACAAAGCAGCTTCCGCCGTTGCCTAACGCCAAAAAATACAAGAAAGTTGTTACGCGTTTTTCTCCAAACCCAGACTTTGTCCTTCACCTGGGCTCGGCTAGGGCAATAATCCTCAGCCACGACTACGCCAAAATGTATAACGGACAGTTTCTTCTCCGCTTCGAAGACACTGACTCCAAAACAAAGAAGCCGAAACTGGAGTTCTATGACGCAGTCCGAGAGGACCTTAAGTGGCTGGGCTGCAGCTGGGACAAGGAATTCATACAAAGCGACAGACTCCAGACATATTATGAGTATGCGGAGGAAATCATCAGGAAGGGTGGCGCCTACGTCTGCACCTGTGAAAGGGAAGTTTTTCAGGAAAAATCGAAAACAGGCAAACCGTGTCCTTGCCGAATGTTGTCTGTGGAAGAAAGTTTGCTTCGCTGGAACAGGATGCTGGATGGAACGTACAGTGAGGGCGAGGCTGTGGTCAGGGTTAAAACCGATTTGGGGCATCCGAACCCTGCAGTCAGGGACTGGCCTGCGCTGCGGATAATTGACTCCGAAAAGTATCCTCACCCTAGAGTTGGGAGCAGGTATCGTGTTTGGCCTCTCTACAATTTTTCCACGGGCGTTGATGATCATCTGATGGGCATAACGCATATCATAAGGGGAAAGGAGCATCTTACCAATCAGGCTAGGCAGGAGTACATGTACAGGCACTTCGGGTGGGAATACCCTGAAACCATTCATTACGGCAGACTGAAGATAACAGGGGCGTCGCTCAGCAAATCAGAGATTGTGAAGGGCATGAACAGTGGACTGTACACGAGCTGGGACGACCCCAGACTTGCCACGCTTGCAGCCCTGAAGAGGAGGGGGATAACGGCGGAGGCGATTCACAGTTTGATTGTTGATGTGGGTCCGAAGCCGCAGGATGTGGTTTTGAGCTGGAAGAACCTGTATGCGTATAACAGGAAGCTGATTGACCCGGACGCTAGGCGCTACTTTTTTGTGAGTACCCCTGTTAGGTTGTCTGTCAAGAATGTTCCTCGCGAGTTTATGGCTCAGGTTCCTCTTCATCCTGATCATCCCGAAAGGGGCTTTCGCAAATTTGAGGTTAATCCAGTTAAGGGAAAGGCAGATTTTCTGATTTCAAGGGACGATTTAGAACTTGTAGAAGGCAAACGAGCGGTGCGCTTCATGGACCTCTTCAATTTTAGAGTAGAAAAAGTTGAGGATGATGTGGTTCAAGCAGTTTTTTTGGGTGAGTCCTACGAAGAGGCTAAGAAGCTTGGAGCGCCGCTGATTCACTGGATTCCCGTCGGCAGCGGTGTCGCATGCGAGGTTGTGATGCCTGACGCTTCTGTGGCTGAGGGCGTAGCAGAGGATGCCTGCAGGGAGTTGAAGCCGAACGAGATTGTTCAGTTTCAGCGTTTCGGCTTCGTCAGAGTCGACGCCGTCGATGAGAAGTTGGTTGCATATTTTGCGCACAGGTAACAGGTTTTTGCTTGGAAAAACATGAGAAAAGACTGTTTTCAACAATCTTCTGTTATTAGGTTCCTAATATGGCTGGTTATTTGTTGTTTGAGAACAGTTTGGTTAGCAGTTCGTAGAGTTCTTCGCCGCCCTCAACTTTGGTGAAGAGATTCTTTTCGGCGCTCAAAATTCTTCCTGCCGTTTCGCAGGTTCTTCTCCACTCCAGCTCTCTCCACATCAGCTTGTAGTTTTTGTGTTCCACCCAAGCCCGAAACACCAGCACAGTGAACATGGCAATGGTAACTACGAGGTTCAGAAGGTAAATACTCAACAAATCCAAACTTGATCACCGCCACTGGTACTGTTTAGTTTCTGTAGATTCATAAAACTTATTACCGAAATGGAATTATTCATGGTTGCTCTCACCGAGATGAAGCCTGCTCTGCACGCGTAAATCCCATACCTGTATCATCTCAACCGAGATAGCCAAAATTTGATCTTTACGGGTGGCGTGGCACAGGCGCAGGTGAGGGCACAACTCCACATTCAAGCACCCCCCTCATATTAGGAGACTAATAGAGGTACATTGTTGAAAACAGTCTTTTTTCAGTAAATCTGAGCAGCACTAGTTAGGTTTATCTGAAGTCCCCCCACTATTTATAACTGGACGTTGAGTTCTGTGCGAGAAATTATTATTCCGATAGGCGGAACTCGCCCTCCAGCACCAGAAAACCAATGCAGCCTATGCAAAAGGACAGTGCCTCCCCCCCAGCTTACCCGCTGCCCCCGCTGCAAACAGCTCTTCTGCAAAAGCTGCATAACCGAAGACCTGCGCGAAGGCGAATATCTGGTCTGCCTCAACTGTGCCAGAAGATACGTGGCGCCCAAGCCCGCCTTCAAGGGCAAATACATGCCCCTCACCCTGTACCTGTCCCGAAAGGCAGAGTGGACAAGATGGGTTAGACTCCAATTCTCGGAAGTAGAAGGGATAATCGGCAACGACCTTCCAGCCTCCGCCCACAAGAGCCCTGAATGGTGGACAAACCCGACTTCAGTTCAAGCCAAGGCATGGCAGAGCATAGGCTGGTCAGTAAAGGAAGTGAACTTGGAAGAAAAAACCGTGGTTTTCACCCGCCCCGAAGTGCTGACCCGAGAAAAAGAAGGCAAACCCAAGAAATCTTCTCCGCTGGTCAAACTTCCCGAATACAAACCAAGAACAAAGAAGACTCCGTCCTTGACTCGCATAGCCATAGCCCAAGCTAGGCTCCAAAACGTCTCCCGCAGAAAAGCGTCAATCAGAAAACACCGCGGAAAGTTTCGCCCAAAATCCGCGTATGAGAAGCGGCTCTGGAAAAGTGACGAAAAACCCTGAACCACGAAGAGTCTATGTGGCTGATTGCCGTTTTTTGACCGAAACAAATAAAGAAGAACCGTTTCACTATTTGCTCTGAGAGTAAAAGACAGAATGTGATTACATGGGCAAAATTAGGGTTGGCGTAATTGGCGTAGGAAACTGTTTCGCTGGATTAGCTCAGGGAATAGAAATCTACAAGCGAAAACAAATCCAGAAACTAGGATTAATGCACGAAAAACTTGGCGGCTACAGCACAGACGACCTAGAGTTCGTTTCCGCTTTTGATGTGGGAGAAAACAAGGTGGGAAAACCACTAAACGAAGCCATATTCTCGGATCCAAACTACGTCAACTGGGTTGACAGCGCCTCAAGCTGCACCGCAAGAAAAGTGAAAGAGAGCCCAATCCTTGACGGCGTAGGCGTCTACGTTGCAAGCATGATCAACCCCGTCAAGCAAACAAAAACCGCGAAAGAACTTGAGAAAGAGGCAATCGAGGAAATAGAAACAACAAAAACGCAAATCCTGATCAACTATCTGCCTGTGGGAAGCCAGAAAGCCGTCGAGTTCTGGGCAAACGTTGCCCTGAAAACAGGCTGCGCCTTCATAAACTGCATGCCCGTCTTCATCGCATCCAACGAAGGTTGGCTGAAAAAGTTCGAAAAAGCAGGTTTACCAATCGTAGGAGACGATGTTAAAGGCGTAATCGGAGCAACAATAACCCACAGAACACTTGCCAAACTCTGCATAGACCGCGGAGCCGTCATAGACAGAACCTACCAAATCAATGTTGGCGGAAACACCGACTTCGCTAACATGCTTGAGCGGGAGCGGCTGGAAAGCAAAAAAATATCCAAAACAGAAGCTGTCCAAAGCATAATCCCAGAAAATCAGAGATTAAACGACAAGGACATCTACATTGGACCCAGCGACTTCATACCGTTTCTGGGCAACACCAAACTGGCCTTCATCCGCATAGAAGGAAGAATGTTCGCGAATGTCCCATTCAACATGGAAATCAGGCTGGACGTGGACGACAAAGCCAACAGCGGCGGAGTAGCAATCGACGCAGTCAGATGCGCGCAGCTGGCGCTCGACAAGGGAGTCAGCGGCAACCTAACCTACGCATCCGCATACCTGATGAAGCATCCTCTAGTCCAGATGGGCGACGAAGACGCCAGAGAAAAACTTGACAACTGGATCGCTGAACTAGAAAAACAGTGAGCTTGAAGATTGACCAGCAAGCCTCGCCCCATCCTCATTTCCTGCGGCATCCTACAACAAGAAATCAGGAAACTGATTGAAGAAAAGAGGCTGGACGTTGAACCCGTCTTCTTGGATGCTGGACTCCACGTAGTCTACGCTGAACTGGAAAAAGCGTTAACCTCCGCCCTCGAAAAGCACTCAGAACATGCTCCAAACGGAATCATCGTTGTTTACGGCGACATGTGCCATCACGGAATCAAACGAATCGTCAAAAAATACGGCAACACAGTCAAAGTTGATGCCCTAAACTGCATCGACTGCCTGCTTGGCGGGCACCAGAAACTTTTAGAAGCTGACCCAGACTGCAGCCACTTCTATCTGTCTCCGGGGTGGATGCCCTCAAACCTCAAGAAAAGCAAGCATTTCCGCGGAATATTCGACTGGGACATGGAGGGAATAAAGGAGCAGTTTGAGCACCTAGAGGGAGTCATCATAATCGACTCTCTGGGCAACCTGGACGAACTCAAAGGGGACATACAGGAATTCTGTGTCAACACGGGGCTTCAGGTTAAAGAAACCAAAGCTGCGGGGCTCAACGGACTGAAAACCGTCATCGATGAAGCCGCAAAAAAGCTTCAGAACAAAAAATAGTTTTTTAGATTGTCAGCGAGTGTTTACGGTACTTGAAAAGTCCTGGAAACATGAAATACGTGGACCCTTTTATTGCGTAACCTAGAGACTTGGCGATGTCATAGCCGTCGCTGACTCTGCTTATTGTCCGCGTGAAAACTCCGGCGCACCGCTCATAGGAGATTCTTCCAAGCTTCGACATCAACCTAGAAATTTTTTGGTCCTCAGAAACCCCCAGCTCAGGGTCGTAGGGTCCATACCCATTATTGGACATCTTGGATGCAACGTCATGCAGCAACGCTATACTGCATCCGGGAACGCTGGCTCCAATCACTGGAATTCCCAGTATCTCCACTGTCGGAAACTTGAGGGAAAAGCGTGTCAGAAAGTTGGCTCCCATGATTCCGAATCTTCTTCCCAGCTTAAGGCTGTCTCTTGGTCTCAGAGACGGAACTGTGGCAACGATATCTTTTCTTCTGAAGGCTTGATACATCACTTCAAAGTAGTTGTCATATTTGTCTAAGTCAGAAAACAGGTACGCGTCATCCATCTCGGTTCCAGTGGAGAAAAGGGAGTCGATGTCATGAAAAACAACTATCCGCCCCCTAGCATGCTTGAATCCCAAATTCCTTCCTATCGCAGGAGTGTCCCAGCCTCGATACTTGATTATTCCCTCTTTCAAGAGCTCCTTCCTGTACTCGT
This sequence comes from uncultured Candidatus Bathyarchaeia archaeon, assembly GCA_964647775.1. Classification (GTDB taxonomy): domain Archaea; phylum Thermoproteota; class Bathyarchaeia; order Bathyarchaeales; family Bathyarchaeaceae; genus Bathyarchaeum. The sequence goes on along the minus strand of CAZYJH010000005.1, from coordinate 12,393 downwards.
CGTATTCTGTAGGAGAAATTACTGTAGAGTCACAAATCTGCGGAAACTCCGCGTTCTCTCCCGCATCGGCAACCAAAAACTCTATTGCCCTACTCTTTCCAGTCTTCTCTTCAAAAACCTTCTTCGCTACTTCCCAGTTGTTAAACGTCTCTTTGAGAAATCGCCTATCAGTCTCATGCCGTCCTGTTGTTATCACTGAGAAGATTGGATTTGGCATAAACTTCCTATGAACCTCAATGCTTTTTATCAGTTTTGCCCTAATACCCGCCCAAACCAAGCTGCTGGCTGCTTTTTGGCAAGATTATGACTGTGTTCCGATAATAAACACTGCGGCGGCAATGATTGCCAGTATGATGAAGATAATCACAAGGATTGCTCCCCCGTTTGGCGCCGCATCTTCTCCGTTGTCTTCTGGCGGAGGCTCTTGACTGGTTGTTAGGTGACAGTAGGCAGTTATTGTGGGGTCATGCTCAATCCTGTAGCCGCTGTATTCTGGGTAAGCTGTCAGGTAGAAGTAGTCAGCATAGTTCATGTCCAGCAGATGGTCCTTGGCTTGTTCATACAGTTCGGGGTCCATGCTAGCCAGCACAACTGGAATAAACCTCATCAGCGACGTGTGAACAGCGAATATGGGGTTGTTTGCGAAGCCCTCTATCTTGCAGGTTCTTGTTGTGGTCTGATATGTCTCGTAGTTTGTTTCCGTCTGGTCAAGAGTGTAATTGAAGAGCTTGTACGACTGCTTTGTTGTGAAGTCAGCGCTCATGATTTTTTCGCCGTCATCAGCAAAAGCCTCTATTATCGAGCCGTCAACAGGCGCCTCTTCGTTTTGGACGTCGGCGCCTGAAGCTTCAAAGTGGGCTGCGTGGTCAAGGATTACTGTTGCCTGAAAATTGACTGTGCTCATTTGGATTCCTTGGCTGCCTATGAAGTCGTATATTGTTTCCTCTGAGATTTGCTGTCCATTCATTCTGTAGCATCCTGTTGCGTTGTAATGGAAGGGGAAGGGAATAACCCACAGCCACGCGAAAACCCACAGGTCACGCATCTTGCCTATCACATAATTCATGCTAAGAGTTGCTTCTCCCGTTGCAGCGTCAATTCTCAACTCGTAAGTGAATGTTAACTCATCATAAACCGTCAAAGCTATGGGTCTAGGGTCCTTCGATGGATTATCTGGATCAATCGAAGTTTTCCACCATAACGCAGCAAGGTCAGTGTACTTCATGCCCCAAGTCCAAACCAGCCCATCCTCCGTCGACGTTAGGGGTATCACTTCGGTTTTGCTGTTTAAATCAGGCTTCGAGTTCTCGGCAAAAAGATCATTCAAGTCGTAGCCTAAACTGAAGGACGCATATAGTGTGTCGTTCATGTCTGGCGATTGCTCATAAACTGTGTCTGCAGTTTCATTAAATGCCATAAGCATCACAAAGCTTGAGGCGGTTACAACATCTTTCAGTCCATCTAGGGACTTGTAATGCAGCATTGTAGTTTGGATCGGAATCGTCAACGCGTTCTCTTCATCTGTGATGTTGACTAGCCCAGCGGAAAGCATCTGCAGCCCTGAAACATTCGCGTATGCAAGATTAAGGTATGCATGCGAGTTTTCTGGTGGAGGCGTCTGACCATGTATTACAGCGTACAGTCTAACGTAATCAAAGAAGTCGATTTCCTTCTGCCAGGACTCAAGCTGGAAATCGGATGGCGCCAAAGTGTCAAGCGCAAAAACGGGGAAAACATTAACCATAATTGAGCATACAAAAACCAGCGCAGCTATTCTAACCAATACCTTTCTGGACATTAACTAGCCTCTCCATTAAATCTGAGTAAACAAAATTTGATAAAAGGCTTATGCACCAATAATCAACATGTATAATTAACTCAAAAACTGGCAGTAACTGACAGGTAACAGTCTATCTGCTGCGGTAAGTCTTGATGAAGTATCGCACATAGACTAAAGCGGAGATGGCTGAAATCGACGCAGCCGCACTCTGACAGAACACATACCTCCACAGGATGTCTCCGCTGGTTAAGGATGGCGCGTTGGCTGATACAAGACCTTCAAAGGCGTTTCTGAATCCGGGAGCAATAGAGTCTAAGCCGCCAGCAATGGAGACCACGCCTTCAGCTACTGACTTCAGGAAACCCTGCAAAGCCGAAGTTTTGCTGTAGAATCCAACCGCAAAATCGGTGAACAGGTTAGGATACACCAAAACAGACAACAAAATAATCGACAACATAAAGACCGTCAAGACAGTTATGGCGCTTTCAAGGGCAACTCTGCCGAAAGAATGCCGCTGCTGCACAGCTGAACCGCCGCCAGAACGAAGGAGCACTGAGCCGATTTTGCCTAACCCCTTCTTGACAGACTCCATGATGCTTGGTTTGGATTTGCGTGCTCTTCTTGTTGGTTGCCTTCGGCTCTTTGAGACCTTGGCTGGGGATGTTCTGTACGGTCGCATGGCTACATGTTTTGTGAGGTATGTCCAGCTTAGGACTAGGACGATTATGACTGCGAGGGGAAGAAGATGAAAGAGGAGGCTGACAGGCAAGGGGGATGTTTCTGTTAGTCCTGAACCCGCAAAAAAGGAGACCATAAAGAACTCGGAAACAAACGCTAAGGCAAGAAACAAACCTACTGTTAACAGTCCCTTCGGTGCAGTCCAGCTGAAAGTTGTGCTGTCCATTTTTTCTTCAGACGCCATTACCTTGTTCCCTCGCTGATAGATGCTCTCACCGCTTGATTTGATTCACGTATGCTACTTAGGATGCCGCTCTTATTATTTAATTTTGACTTGACTCCACGCATCATATGCTGTCGCCTTCGCACGGACTTGAAACCGCACTATTAAACTTCAAAACAGGCTGTTCTTTGTTAAATGGCAATTAGGAAGCGTCTGTTCTGCTCCAAGCTATTCTTTTAGGATGTAACTTGTATGCTCATCTGTGAATTATTTCGCACACTGGCATGTTGTGGGCGGCATGTAATGAAAACCTGTATGTAGAATACAAATTATTTCTCCGTAACACTTTAAATTGCTTTGAGGCATAGCTTGCATCCTAGAAGCGGCTTAGAGACCCCACTCGCCGCAAGCCAGAAAGGAAGATAATGAATGCCGAAAGCCTCCAAAAAGGAACTGCTTAAGCTGTACAAGGACCATAAAGTGCAGCTTCTCATCAGCAAGTTTATGAGCGACGAGCTTGGCACATTGAAGCCGATTTACGACCAGAAGCACGGTTTCAGGTATCCAATTGTGGATGATATTGTGGGGGACTCCTCCCGCAGCGAAGATTTTTTGCAGAAACTGTTTGAGGGCGGCGTTCTGGAGAGGAAGCTTTACGACAAAATCGTCTACTGCCCCTCCTGCAATTCAGCAAACATTTCCATACACTACACATGTCCGCATTGCAAGTCTTTTGACGTTAAGAAGAGCGCCTTGATTGAGCACATAAAATGTGGGTACATCGACACTGAAGATCGCTTTCAAAAAAATGGGAACTTGGTTTGTCCTAGATGCAACAAAGAATTAACTAGCCCCGACTTGGACTATCACCGAGCAGGAGTATGGTGCACCTGCAATCAATGCAAAAAGAGCTTTGACATTCCGGTTCCGTCTCATTTTTGCCGCGACTGCCACGAAACCTTCGCCTTTGATGACGCCATCTACAAGGACGTTTACTCCTACATGTTAACCCCAGAAGCCGCGAAAGAGGCAAATCTGGGTTATGCTCTAACCGTCCCAATAATTGAGTATTTGGAAGATTTGGGATTCGCAGTAGAGAGCCCCGGTTTCTTGAATGGAAAATCTGGAACCCGCCACATGTTTGATTTGACCGCTGTCTCCGCTGGAAAGAAACACAACACAACAGTGATCGATTTTGCAACTTCCTCAGACGATGCTGTGTCTGAGCAGTCTGTGATTTCCATGTTCGCTAAGATTTTTGACGTTACTCCAGACCAGGCTTGTCTTATTGCGATTCCGAAGATGAGCGAGAACGGCAGAAAATTGGCGTCACTCTACAAGATACAGCTGGTTGAAGCCAAAAACCAGAACAGCGCCTTAGAAGCCTTGAAGGCATGTGTGAACAAATAGGTTAGCTTCCGGAATAGACTGCCGTGTTTCCCCGTTCCGTCACAACTTTTATGGTGTAACCGCCTGTCGGCAAAATGATGTCTTCGCGGAGGTAACTTTTTGTCTCCGCAGAATTCACGAAGACGTTTATGTTATAGTGCTGATGGTCTGTCGAGTTGGTTATCCACAATGAGACCAGATGGACAGTTAAGCCTCCAACGTTTTCGAAGGTGCATCGAGTCCCATACTTTTGTACTCGCACTCCCAGAAAATCTACAGCCACATATGTTGGGGCACTATCGGCGCCTTCATCAACCAACTTAACATTTACTGTGCCGTCAGTATCAACGTAGTTTTGCCACGCATCCGTAAGATTCACTGCGTAATAGTCCCATCCCAAGGTCGGCGTTTTGCCTTCCGTGGAGTTGAAGCCGCTGTCGCTGTAGGTAGAAGTTATCCAATTGTAGGCTTTCAGATACCAGTTTTCTGCAGAATCATCAGTCCTGAACCTCAGATGTATCTCGACTGTTTGAATGTCTTCCAGCGGATATTCATTCAAATCTATGACAAAGTGTCCGTTGAGGTCAAGGGAATATGAGCTGGCGCCTGCGCTTTTAGTTACGGTGACCACGTCAACGCATGCGTTTTCGCCGCTCCAAACGCTGTTAGCCCACCATCTGATTTGGAAGTTTGAAACAAAATATTGGCTGTCTGTGAGGGTTTCTGTGTAGTGATGCCAACCATTTCCAGACGCCACTTGGTTCAAGTCTTGGTGCGTGTTCCATGTGCTGCCGTTATAATATTCAAGCATAAAATCGCCGTTGTCCAGAGCGTGGTCATTCCACCAAAAATCAACATAAACTGCATCGGTGTCCGAACAGTTCATGCTGGGAGACGTCAAATAGCCAGACGCGCCACCCTCTTCCCCATCAAAATCGGCAGAAAATGTTCCATTATGTGCATAATTGTTTTCTTTTGCCCAATTACCCGTCGCAATCCAACCCCGGGGCGTCCAAACGCCCTCAAAGGATTCAGCGTCGATTAAGGTTACACCGCTTCCGCCTACAGCCGTTTCGCTGAAGCTCTCATAACCGCCGCCGACGGCTTGCGTATCAGTGTAGTCACCACTGGTTCGGCTGCCTGAAGTGACAGTGTATTCGCTTTGGGCTAAAAGCCATGAAGAGTAGATGCCGTTCTCAACATTTGTGATGCTGAGGTTCTCCTTCATTTTTTCCCAGTCAACTTGGTTCATCTCGTAGTTCCACAAAACAAGATTCGAGCCTATAGCCAAGATAATCACTAGGCTGAGGGCTACTACTATTATGTTGCTGATGCCCCGTCGGTTCTTTCTAAGACGGCGACGTGTAATATTCCACAACATCGGTTCCTCTCCCAGTTACAACCTTAATCTCGTATACTGAGTCTGCGCTCCAGCTGCAAGTGACATTCAGCCAGCCATGTTCACCCTGTTCCAGCTCGAGAGCCGTAAACGGTTGCCCTACACGGTCTATGTACACGGCGGCTACATTGACTGAAACCTTGCCCACGTTACGAAGATACAACGAAACTTGATCTGACGTAAACCAGACATCCTCGACAATGAGGCGTTCACCCATGTTGTCGTGAAGGTTGTCTGTGATGATGTACGTGGCTGTAATGGCGATTGACATGCCCGCAACTGCGATAACCGTCATTAGGAGACTGCTCAAGACAGGGGTTATTCCCCTCCTGCTCCGCAACAGTTTTCTCACTTTTTTCTCTCCATTACACTAGAAACTTGAAGGCTACATACCCGCATATCAGCAGAATAACGCTGTGCTTCAGACCGCCGCCAACGGTTCCTTCACCCATTTTTCCAGCCACGAGACCTCCAAAGAAGGCTTGGATGGCGCTCATGTGGAAAAAGATGCTTCTTGCTTCTTTAGGTGACATTAACGTGAATTGGTTGATGGATAAATTTGTCATGTCAACAAAGAAGGATTTGAAGAGCATTACAATAGTGAATAGGAACACAAAGAATGCCACGTAGATGATTGCAAGGTAAGGTCTGGTCTGAGTTTTGCGTTCATCATCAAACGTTAATGTTGTCTGCACAAACTTCTCCAGCGGCTCAAAAACCCTTTCAACTTTCCCTCCTGACCTCTGGGCTTCAAGAATCAGGGGAATTGTTCGCCCCACAAGAGCGGTGTCAACACGCTTGCCAAATGATTGAAGCGCCTCTTCAAAGGAGACTCCCCAACTCATCTGGGCGACCATCCTCTTCAGCTCCTTGGTCAAAGCTCCATAATTTCTGTTAGATGCCTCCTCCAACGCCTGCGGAAGAGTCATCCCACTTTTTTGGGCTTGAACTATGCTTCGAAACAGGTCTGGAAGATGCTTGTCTATTTCTCTCTTCCAGCGGTAATCCACGTAATCGAGGACTGCTGGAGGAAAAACTGTGATTACCACAGCTAACAGGAAATACTCGTCGAAGAGGGGGCTGTCCCTGAGCAGAAGAACTGCTGTCACGCATATGATTATCCCTAGGATACCCGAGACAATCCACGCAGTTTTCTTCTCCACACTTTCAACTTTTGGCATAATTTCATCTCTTCGGCGCAACCATGTCCAAGATAACCAGAAACACAACTGACCCAATCGGCAAGCCAATGTAGGTCAGAAGCTGCAGCAGTAAACGAGAATCCAGCATACCCAATCCTCCACCCCCCAGCATCGACATAACCGCAAGCATCACCACGAAGATGAGGGAGCCAGCAACCATCAGGGTGACGTAGAATTCAGCCAGAACTCCGAGAGTGTCAGAAAACCGTTTCAGCGCAATCTGCTTCAGCTTCATGTATTGCTGTGACCTGTTTCTGAGATATTTTACAAGGTTTCCTCCTGAGTAGACAACGGAAATGAAGCCTTCAATCAGCTCCTTGAACCTTTCAGAGGGGGTTCTTTTGGCTGTGGTTTCTAATGCTGAAAGGGCGTCAAAGCCGAAAAGCTCCACGTCCCGAATCACTGTTCTTGCCACGGTAGATATTGCCAGCGAGGCATCAATTTGGGCTAGGGAACGCCATATAAAGTCCGGAGGCACGCCTGCGCCCGCCAAAATCGACATGTACCCCGTGGTGAAGGGCATTTCATCCTCTAGAGCTCTCTTCAGGCTGTCTGCCCGATAACTTGGATAAGAATAGAACCCTATCACAGTTAAGGCTCCAGCAAACAGGCTTACTCCAGCTCCGAAGAGAAGCGACGAAAAAATAGACAGCTTGAAAACAAAAAACAGGAGCGTTGGAACAACAATCATAACCGAGATAGACAAGAACAGGCTTGCTAGAATGACTGTGCTGACGTACGCTTTGAAGTTAATTTTCATCCCAGATTTCTTCAGGCTCACATCCAAGTCCTTGAACAACGGCATAAACGGGGTTGTTCTTCCTCCTATGATCTGGTAGGCAAAAACCTGAGGTTTAGTTGCCCCCACCTTAAGGCGCTCAATCCACCCAGAAAAGAAGCTTGTAACTGGAAAGAAAAGGCGATTTAGGGCATTATTGGCGCGGTTGTATCCTCTTTTAACATTCTTTCTCGTCTTGTTTGCGCTCATGACGTTCCCACCCTAGCCTTTCTGAAGACGCGGTTGGGGTCAGCATAGTAGTCTCTGATGACCGAAACGACATCAGGGTACTTGCGAATCCCGTTTTGCACCATCCAATCTAGCACAGTTTTTCTTTTGTAAAGCTCCTCCCGAACCTCAGTTTCGTTAAGCCCCTTACGATTCATCTTTTCTTCCAAGATGTGGCTGTGACCAGAATACTCGAAAGTGTCATGTCTTGCATCCCACTGATACACCTCATTGGTTATCAGCTCGTTTGTCTTGGGGTCTAACCCAACAATCTCTGTAACTGCCTGGGTTCTTCGGGTGGGTTTGCCATCAACCTCAGTTCGCAGCTGAACAGTTATAGCATCAATCATTGTCAGGAGCGGCTTCGGAATGTTCATTGGCTCTGACCCCAAACGGTGAATAACTGAACTTGCAGATTCGCCGTGAATTGTCCCCATTCCAAGATGCCCTGTTGCCATTGCCTGGAAAAGAGTGTAAGCTTCTTCGCCCCTGACCTCACCCACAATCAGGTAGTCGGGTCTCTGCCTTACAGCCGCCCTCAAAAGATCAAACAGCGTGATGGCTCCAGCACTGCCTTTGGTGTCCCCGAATCCTGTTCTTGCAACAGATGGAATCCAGTTCTCATGGGGCAAATTCAATTCGGCAGTGTCCTCTACGCTGACTAGCTTCAGTCCAGGCTTGATGAACATCGAAAAACAGTTGAGTATTGTCGTTTTTCCCGAAGCAACACCCCCAGCTACAAGAATGGATGCCCTGTTTTCGATGGCATACCAGAAGTATGCAGCCATCTCAGACGATAGTGTGCCGAGAGAAATCAGGTCAGAAATGGTTAAGGGGTCCACACGGAAGCGCCGTATAGTAAACGTTGAGCCTCTGCGAGTAACCTCATCTCCGTAGGTCATCTGAATCCTGCTGCCGTCAGGCAGGGATGCATCAAGTATAGGCATCGCAAGCGAGATGTTCTTTCTCGCCATATACGCCAACCTTACTATGAACGAGTCCAGTTCATCGCTGTTTTTGAAGATAATGTTTGTTTGCAGGGACTCGTAGTCGCGGTGCCAAACATATATTGGTATTTGAACCCCATCTGCGGAAATGTCTTCTATCAGCGGGTCCTTCATGAGGGGGTCTATTTTGCCGTAGCCTAGGAAGTCGCGTACAATGTAGTACATGAGTTTGTCCACTGCTTCCGTGTCGATTTTTAGGCGGTAGTCCTTGATGATTTCGCGGATCTTCGTTTTAAGATACTCTTCAGCCTTTTCCCGTGTTCCAATTTCTTTAAGGTTAACGTCGATTTCCTCGACCAGTATGTCTTTGATTTCTTTAAGCTGCTTCTCCTCTTCTTTGAGGAGCGTGGGCTCAATCAGTTCATATCTGATTCTTTGGCTGTTCGGTTCGGTGACTACTGCGGCGTAGACGTAGGGTTCATGGATTGGGTATACCTCTCGGAAAACGGATGTTTTCCTTTCAGGCGTGGTTTCTGATTTGGTTTTCATTTAGCCCTCACGTTTACTCCTTTGTTTAGTTCTTGCGATAGGGAATTGGCTGTTTGAACCGGTTCATGGTATTCATGACAAGAACATATCGTATATTAAGACTTAATAAAATCTATGTATTCAGAATCACTTAGCAGCCACACAACAAACAGGGCTAAGCCGCCCAAAAAGGAGACTCGATCCGCATAATTTCAATAAACTCATTCAACGCCTCAATCTCTTCAGGCGTCAAACGGTCCTGAAACTTGGTCAACAAAACCTTTGCATGAGCCTCAGGCACCCTAACATAGAAGACTTCGCCCTCATGGATGTGGCGACCGACAACGGTTTTGCTTAACGAAACGGCTACCTGCATTCCGACATTAGCCTCCGACACGGCTTTGCCCTTGTCTTGAATCTGCAGGATTTCCCCGACATTCCGTCCGTCTTCTTTGGTGAGGGTGTTTTTTGGTTTGATTTTGCCTGCCAAAACTTCGACACCTACGACTGCGGGTTTTGCTTTTCTGAAGACGTAGCCTGGGAGAAACTTTACTTTTGCCGGTTTTACTAGTCTGCCGTATTCTTCTCCGAGGCGGGTTTCTTCTTCTTGGTTCTTCCATTGTAGGTAGTCGTCGATGAGGCTGTAGATGGTTTTGTGGTTGAAGATGGGGATGTTTCGGTTTGCTGCTTCTTCTTCGGCGTCGGGTAGCACTTTGACGTTGAAGGCTAAGATGACGCCGTGGAGCGGTTCACGTTCCTTAACCACAAATGCCTCGGTTACGTCGCGGCGGGAGACGTCGCCTACGTCTGCCATCTTTATTGGAACATTGCTTCGTTTCAGGCTCTCGGCGATTGCTTCAAGAGACCCTAAAGCGTCGGTTTTCAATACAACGCCGTCCATGTCGGTGGCGATTTTGATTTGCTCAACCTCTTCGGAGACCATCTTTATGTAGTCTTCAAGCTGGGCTTCGGAAGGCACAGCATACAACGGTGCGCCTGCCAGGGCTTCCTCAAGGTTTGGCGCCGCGATTTTTACTCCGGCTGCGGCTGAAACTGAGTCAACTGAGGAGAATTTGTCTCTGGGGTCTCTGATTTCGTCTAGGGGTTTAGGCAGGAGGACTGCGCGGATGTTGGTTGCCACAGGTTTTTCTTTGGCGCCAACAACTATCAGGTCTCCTTTCTGGAGTATGCCGTCGTAGATGATCACGTTGATGGTCATGCCTAAGCCGGGTTCCTCTTTGACCTCCAGGACGGTTCCCTTTGCTGGTCCCTCAGTTGTTCTGAGTCTAGCCTGCAGATACTGCTGGGTTAAGCCTATGAGAACGGCTAGGAGTTCGGGTATGCCTTCTCCTGTTTTGGCGCTTGTGGGGACAATGGCGATTGTTTGTGTGAAGTCTTTCACGTTGTTGAATTTGTCGGCTTTGAAGCCTAGTCTGGAAAATGTTCCCATGATGCGGTACAGGTTTTCGTCTAGTCCTTGGCGGACAAAGGGGTCCTGTTCTCGGTAGGATGCTGTAAAGGTTTCTCCTTCATGGGGTTTCCATCCTGGCAGCCTGTCAATCTTGTTTGCCGCCACAAGGAAGGGCGTCTTCTTTTCTTTCAGGATGTCGAGGCACTCGTATGTTTGGGCTTCGAATCCCCTGAGGACGTCAACTACAAGAATTGCGATGTCAGCCACTGCGCCTCCCCTTTTTCGGAGGTTGGCGAAGGCTTCGTGACCTGGAGTGTCGATGACAAGCAGCCCCGGAAGTTGGACATCCTTTTTCATGCCTTTGAAGAGTGGTCCACAGATTGCGGCGAGGGTGTCGACTGGGAAGTAGCTTGCGCCGATGTGCTGGGTGATGCCTCCGACTTCGCGGTCTTGGACGCTGCTTTTTCTGATTTTGTCCAGCAGCTTAGTTTTTCCTGTGTCTATGTGTCCAAGAACGGAAACGATGGGCTGTCTTATCGGCATCGGGGCTTTTCCTCCAGTGATATTCAGTAAATGTTACTTTTAGGTTCTACTCTAAAAGGTTGCTAACGAAAAGTGGGGGTTGGTTTGGTTTCGAGCTAAGCTAGTTTCTGGAGGTGTTTTTCGCATTGAGCGAGTATCTTGTCGACTTCTTGGATGTCATAGTGTGCGTCGATGTCAGCCAGTAGCCCCTTCTGTTTGAGGTAGTCTACGACGGGTTTTGTTTTTTCGCGGTACACAATTAGCCTGTTTTTGACGACTTCGGGTTTCTCGTCTGCGCGTTGCACGAGCCTTCCGGTGCATTTGTCGCATATGCCGTCGATTGTTGGGGGGATGTTTTTTATGTGGTAGATTGCTCCGCATTTTCTGCAGGTTCTTCGTCCGCTGATGCGCTCCATTATGACCGTGTCGGGGGCGACAAAGTTTAGTGCGATGTCGATTTTTTTGAATTTCATCAGGGCTTCTGCTTGGGGAACTGTTCTGGGGTAGCCGTCGAGAAGGAAGCCGTTTTTGCAGTCAGGCTCTTCAAGTCTGTTCTTGACCAGTTCGATGACGGTTTCGTCTGGGACAAGGTCTCCGCTGGTTACGTAATGTTCTATTTTTTTGCCCAGCTCGGTTTTGTTTTTGATGGCTGTGCGGAAGAGGTCTCCAACAGAGATTGTGGGGATGCCATATTTTTTTGAAAGAAATCCTGCGTAGGTTCCTTTGCCTACTGCCGGGGGACCAAGTAGGACGATGTTCATGTTGCTTCATCAAGCCTCCATGATACCTATTTTGTGAATAGAGGGCTGTTTCTGCAGTTAAGCTCTTCCTTTCTCTTCTTTTCCGAAGTATTTTGTCCACTTAACTTTACGGGAGTCCCGCTTCAAGTGGATGGAGCTTTTTCTGCATTTGCTGGAGCAGAACCACAAAATTGTTCCGTCGTTCTTGACGTACATCATGCCTGTGCCTGGTAGAAACTCGTGTCCACAAAAAGAACAATTTTTGGATTTTGGCACCTGTAATTCTCCTTCTTATTTTTTTATCTTCTGAGTCTTTTTGCTTCCCGTTCAGTGTCTCTTAGAACAAGAACGTCGTTGGCTCGCACTGGACCCTTAACATTTCTGGTTATGATGCGTCCTTTCTCGGGTCCGTCAAGAACTCTGACCCTGACTTGAGTGATTTCGCCAGTGAGTCCTGTTCTGCCAACAACTTGGATGACTTCAGCAGGAACTAGCTCGTCAGACGCCTCTCGCTTGCTCATCCACTAGAGCCCTTCTGTTTCAGTTCCTCGATTCTGCTTGAGATTTC
>CAZYJH010000004.1:0-20817 GCA_964647775.1 uncultured Candidatus Bathyarchaeia archaeon | reverse complement strand
CCGCTGAAACCTTCAGCCTCATCAATCCTTAAACGGTAACTCTCCACCATCGGCAGCTCTTCTTCTGCCTTCGGTTCTTGGTCTCTCACGAGTCTGTTTGGCTGAAAATCCGCCGAAAACCTAGCGATGCTCATTAATATTTTCCTGTATCATCTTGTTATTTATACATTTCACTTTTTGTTTTGTCGAGCAGGCTGTAAAAAACTTCAACTAACAGTTCAGTAAAGATATCCATTACATGGTGAAACGTTTTGCCTTTTTCCTTGTACCACTAGGGTCGGGCTTCTTTTTAACCAAAATAAATGACGTTCTAAAGAAGATTGTCGCTTTCAATTTTTCATATAAGAAACAACCAACCAGCGTACAAAGCCAAAGTCGCCACGAACAGCGTTGCCCAAACGGGTTTGCTGTAGTCGAAGATTTTTCTGCCGTACAGCGGGGCAATCGGGAAAGTGTCGAAGAAAGCGGATATCAGGCACATTGCCAATCCTGTTCCACCTATAACTTCGTTGCCAGTTAGTAGCAGGGAGAAGAACAGTCCTGCAAACGCTAAGGACATCCCTATCGAGAAAATTGAAAGCGTGGCGCTCAGTTGCTTGGTCATTTTTGGCGCGTGGCTAACGTTTCGAGTGGGAGAAGAGAAGGGAACCCTGAACGCAAAGGTTGTGATAATGAATATAGCAAGACCAAAATACCAGAGCTTGAACTCAGTCCAGACCCCACGCCGCCTAGCATAGGTTATTGTGACGAAGGATTTGGCGAACCCTACAACGATGCTTGTGGCAAAGACTGTGGGAAGAACTGCCAAAATATCCCCCAAACTGCTGACTTTGACATAGGAGAAAGAAAACGCCAAAAGCACAATTGCGATGACATAGGCAAAAAGCTCAGATGTGGTTGGCAAAAAGATTGAGCCACTCTTTTCTTCCACTACCAATTTCCGTTTCGACGCCAAAAAGCTCGCTAGCCACTTCTTCAAAACTGAGGGAAGAAGACCACCTGCTTCTTTAGCTACTTTGCCAGTTGGCGTCCCAACTGCGGAATTGGCTGCTGCAGCAGCTACTGAAACCACCCCAGTGGCAGCGACCGTTACCACAGCTGCGACCGCGGCGTCAGATGGAGGAGGCACCCAGACTTCAGGGGATGAAGTCTGTGTAGAATTGGTTGTAGAAGAGGGAGTCGAAGAGGTGGTGGGAGCAACATAGGTGCCGAAAGCATAAAGGAGGTTGTCGTATGAACCTACATACATAATTCCGTTAACGACGGACGGAGATGAGAATACTCCATTGCCTGTTGTGAATTGCCAGATGATTGTGCCCGTGGAAGCGTCGAGAGCATAAACTATCCCGTTCGGGTACGCTCCAACGTAGACTACACCATCGGCGACCGCTGGCGAGGAGAAAACTGCGTCGCCTGTTGCACGGGACCAAATCAAAGCTCCTGTGCTTGCATTCAAAGCGTATACGTTCTCGTCTTCCGAACCCACATAGACTATTCCATAGGCAACGGCTGGAGAAGAGGCGACTTTGTTGCCCGTTGTGTAGTTCCAAATTTGCGTACCAGTGGCAGCGTTGAATGCGTAAACATGTTCATCGGTTGAGCCAATATAGACGACGCCGCCAGCAACGGCTGGGGAAGAATTTGTGTATGTGTCGCCGTCTCCTGTGGGAGACCTCCAAATTTGGGCTCCAGTCGATGCATTCAATGCGTAGAGATAGCCGTCTTGTGAGCTTATGTAGACAACTCCATCAACGATAGCTGGCGAAGAGCGAATATGTCCTCTAGTTGTAAAGCTCCACTCCCTTTCTCCAGTTATTGCGTTTAATGCATAGAAGATGTTGTCATTTGCGCCGAAGTAAACAACGCCCCCATAGACCACAGGGCTGGACCATGTTTCGTCGTCAGTCGTGAAATTCCAAATCTTGTTGCCCGTAGTGGCATTCAAAGCGTAGATATTAAAGTCCCTGCACGTGAAGTAAACAATTCCATTAGCTACTGCTGCAGATGACCAAATGTCACCATCCGTTACGTATGTCCAAATCAAATCGCCTGTGGTTTCGTTTAGAGCGTAAAAATCCCCGTTGAATGCGCCCACATAGACTACACCGTCCTGCACTGTCGCAGCTGAGCGAACAGCTGACGTTGCCGTATATGTCCAAGCAATCACGTTTGTACGTGGAGCAGGTGAAGTTGAATATCTTGCGTTTGTGAGGTCGTGACCAAACATAGGCCACCAATCTCCTGACAGGTCATCTTCGGCTACGGCTGTCTCAACTGCAAAAGTGGTTAAAGCCAAAAATAGAAAAACTAGAAACATTACTGCTAACGCTTTCTTCATTTCATCTGCCTTCTATTTCTTTGATGTTGCGTTTTGTTGTTGTGCGTTCTATTTAAGTATTAACGAAGGTTGCCGCGAATGCAAGGAAACAAGGATTCTCGTTTAATTTTGTTGGTCATAATAAGGGGGCTACCGATTATTGAGTTAAAAATTGTGTAGGGTATGGCAATAGACAGAGCATCATTTGGATAAAGCCTATAGCATCTCTTAGGTTAATTGCAAACTCCTACCGCACACAGTATCGGCACCCTTGGTGGCTGATTCCGCTCTGTCGCAACAACCCAAAGCAACCTAGTTTACGTTATGCCGACTTTCGTGAAAGCCCCCAAAAACAGAGGCGTTAACCTTCTCCGAGAGACCTCAGCGTTTATCCTTTTTGTCATAAAGGCAGTCAGGTCCTCTAAGGTAACCCGTTGGCTTCCCCGTTCATGACGCATACGCATCTCCAGACCGCTTTCTTGGAAGACTAAACGGAGCACATTATAATCAAACCTTAACGGAACCCGCCTGCCATCTTCCTTGACAAGATGATAGCGGACAACAAAGAAGAAATCTAAGGTTTGCAGCTCCTTTTCATCAACACTATTCAGGCACTGTTCCAGTTCCTTCTGGTCCAAAAAACTGAAATCGTTGCCTTCAGCCACGCCGAACTCGAAGCTAACTTCGCAATTCTGCTTCAGATAGGGAGTTACAGAGCCTAAATCGCATGTTTCATGATTCAACAAGTGAAACGTGCAGAGAATCGCCTTCTGAATATCCTTAGCTGATTCATGATAGTCAAAAGAGGCTAAAGCGTGAACGTTTTCGGGAAAGTTTTCGTAATGTCCAAGCAACCGGAACGCCCTTAGGATGCCTTGTTCATCTTCCGTATCTTTTCTAGGTTTTCTAGGAGCGAAGACAATGTTGCTCCAAGGTTCTTCAGTTTTTCTACATCCGTTTCTTCTGCAAGCTGCTTCTCTATCGCCTGAATTTTCCCCAAAATCGTCGATTCTAGGCTAGAGAAGGCATGCGTTTGATTAGCCTCTGGGTCAGGTTCTCCTTCTCTAACGATTATGACCCGCTTTTGGCAACTGGCGCACCAGAGGTCTTCGCTTCTTAATTTAAAAAGAGGCGAAGAACAGGCTGGACAGGAATGTTCCGTGAGGGTGGCTCCTTGCCTCAGCAAATCCGCCATCTCCTTGATAGTTTCTGTGTCCTTAGTCACGTCAAACCCTTCTTGACACGCTTAACATCTGGAGAATATATTTCTGATGCAGGTTAATAACTACCTATCATCTTTTTCGTGTTAATGGGTCTGTTAAAATGATTCATGCTCCATAAAAAGTATAAACCGCTGTACATGAATAGGATAGAAATAAATAGGTTACATCTCGTTAACCAAATGTTAAATGAGGCTTCTATATGGTGAGGAAAAAGAAACTACAGGAATACGAGGAAAGAATAGAAGAAGCCATGAATGTTCTCGGCATGGTATCCGAAGACACCACAACTCCACGGAACATAAGAAGAGCCGCAAAACAGTCCATCACAGCCCTTCAAATGACCGATAACACCCCAGCAGTCAGAGCAGCCAACGCAATATCCATTCTAGACGAGATTCTTCAGGACCCCAACATGCCCCCCTACACCAGAGTGAAACTCTGGAACGTCATGAGCCTACTCGAAGCCATAAAAGACTGAAATCGGCAGGACATTAACGAATGAACTCTTTCATTCTATGCTCGTTATCAGCACCATGATAGCGGAAGCTTGGAATCTAACGCCTAGAGCTTTGTTGAGGTTTTTTGGTTCTTATGTGCCTAAAAGCTTTTGACAGACTTGCGTCCCTTTATTTAACTGAAAATCTTGGTGTAGCAAACTTCTGAAAGGCTGAGATCATGAACAAGTTCGACAGAGATCTGGAGATTCTAGTGACGCGATTAAACAGCGATACAGATACGGAAGAGCAGAAAAAATTGAATGCCCTGAAAGACAAGCTGATTAGTTTGCATGAAGAAAATGTTGTGAAGATTAACCATTCAGTTATGGAGCTTGTATGCGCCAAACATCTGATCCTCAAAGGTTACGAAGTGGATATTGAACGGCCAGTAGATGGGCTGGTATGTGACCTGTACGGAGTGAAGGGTTTTGGTTCTCATATTGTTGAGGTGGAGACAGGATTTATTCCTCCACGTCACGCTCTTGACCCCGCTAACTACCGCAAGTCGAGGATAGCCAGCAAAATAATCAGGTATGGCAATCATTCGGACAAGTTTGCTTTAGGCGTGCCACCGTATTATCTGTTGCAGATTCCGGATATTCTTGTTAAGCCTCCCAGGGACAGAACCGTGAAAGACCTGAAGTACCTTAAGAAGCTCTGTGACCTCTACTACAAGAATCCGCCTGTTAGCCTAGACGAAATCAGAAACTCGCGCATTCACATGATCTACATAATAGACGTGGACGAGATAACCATAAGAGAAGTTGATCCTGCAACATACCTGAAGAAAAGAACTGCCTTCTCATCAGAAACATAACCAGCAAAGGTTTGCCCAGAAGCTTGTGCTGCTTAAGCTTCTTATATGATACACACCTATTTTAACCATGGTGAACGTGTGATGGTGACCGTTTCCCCAAACCTGATAAACTCGCATCTGAACGAGCCAAAACTTGAACAGATGTTTCGGCTGATGGAAACCGACATAGAGATTCAGAACACTCTTCGCATGTCAAACGTTATGGCTGTTGAACGTTTGAGATACAATGACCATGGTCCAGTTCACGCAAAAATAACTTCAGGAAGTGCCCTGGAAATTTTTAATCTCTTGATAAAAAGAGTTACGCCAACAACAGTGCATAACAAGGTTTGTTCTCTCGAAGATGCAAAGGTTGTTGTGCTTTGTGGTTCGTATCTGCACGATTTGGGGAACAGTATTCACCGTGTTGACCATCACCTACACAGCTGCATAATAGCCAACCCCATATTGGACAGGCTTCTCAAGAAAGTTTATCCAGACGATCCTGCTTTGGTTGTGAGACTGAAGTCTGAGATACTGCACACCATTTTCACGCATGAAGAGGAAGTTAGCTGCTTAACTGTGGAAGCTGGAGCCGCGAAGATAGCTGACGGAACGGATATGGCAAAAGGAAGAACCAGAATTCCCTACAGAACAGGAAAGGTAGACATTCACTCGCTCTCCGCGCTTTCCATCACAAAGGTGGAGATCGAGGAAGGAGAAAAGAAGCCTGTTCAAATCTTTGTAAGCATGAACAATCCAGCGGGTGTCTTTCAGATAGAAGAAGTGCTAGAGAAAAAACTGAATACTTCTGGCATAGCTGATTTGGTTGACATCATAGCATTGGAGAAAGGCGTCCAGATACGAAGAAGCAGAACTTAATCTACAACCTAAATGAACAGAGCCAACCTTTTATTACTACAACATGTTCTATTCCCTTTTGATGTCTAGCGAACAATTTTTCGTTAATCGCTACAAGAAACTGGGATGGACTTACCGGCAGGTCAAGCTTAAGCAAGCTATCCGAATCAACACCATGAACGCAGATAGGGACAAGGTTGTAGAGCGACTGGAATCTTTGGGGATAGTGCTGGAGAAGATTCCGTTTCTCGAAGACGGCTACTGGATTCGCAAAAGCAGGTTCTCTGTGGGCGCAACAGCAGAATACCTTCTAGGCTTATATTCGATTCAGGAGACAGCCGCACAAATCCCTGCCACACTATTCACTGAACTGGAAGACAAAACGGTTCTGGATGCCTGCGCGTCTCCAGGCGGAAAAACTGTCCAATTAGCTAACATAATGAAAAACGGCAGTGTAATTGTTTCCCTCGAGCTTAAGCAGAGAAAAATGTTTGCACTAGTGAACCAGCTGGAGCGGTGCCGCGTAACTAACACAGCAGTTTATAACATGGACGCAAAAGAGGCATCAAAGTTGAACATGCAGTTTGATCGTGTTCTTCTCGATGTTCCATGTTCAGGCAATCCCATAGCCGACAGGGACTGGTTCAGCAAAAGAACAATCGAAGATGTGCATCGGAATGCTCGGAGGCAGAGACAAATCTTAGCCGAAGCGGTAAAAGTGACGAAGGATGGAGGCGAAATCGTTTATGCCACCTGTTCGCTGGAGCCAGAAGAGAATGAACTGAACATTGACTGGGCAGTAGCCAACTTGCAGGTCAAAGTTGACGAAATCAAGTGCCATGGAGAAAAGGGGTTAACAAACGTTTTCGGCAAGCAGCTTGACCTTTCTATACAAAAGTGCAGAAGACTCTGGCCTGAACAAACTCAGGGCTTTTTTGTTTGCAAACTCAGGAAGCAGGCGGTGTGACAATGAAGGCGATTAACGATTTTGTGGCACAATTTAACACGAGCATCCCCTTGGATAAGAGCCATATTGTCAGAAACAGAAACAGGTATTACATGCTGCCTAAAAACCTGAAACAGCAGATTCCGAAAGGCTTCTTCTATGCTGGCGCCTATCTTGGAGCAGTGAAGGGCTCCAGTTTCTTTCCCAGTTTTCTTCTGTTAGCGATGATTGCGGAGCAAAAAGCGAACAAGCTGGTGGTTGACAAGAAGACGGCTTGGCTTTTCATCTGCGGAAGAGACATATTCAAACAGGGAATACTCACGGAACATAATCTGAAAAAAGGCGACTATGCGCTGATCCTGAATGAGCATAATGAATGTTTGGGATTCGGCAAAATCGTGCACAGCATCCATGAAGAAGAGGACGTGAAGCAAGTTGCTGTGAAGAACATTCTGGACATAGGCGACTTCCTGCGCAGAGAAAAAAGGCAGTCCAGACAGCAACAGGGCTCAAGAAGGCTGCAGGACAGTGACAGAAAGCCCCGACAGACCAGTCGCAAATAATTCTGTTTCAAGATTTTTTGTTTAGTTTGTTTTCTAGGTTTGCCACTCTTTTTCTTAGGCGTTCAACTTCGTCCTCTAAGGCGTTCATTCTGGCTGCGCTCATTTTGCCGAGCATCTTAGGCATAATCTTGATGTCCATCTTGGATTGGAAATCGGATTCCGAGATTTTTCCCCTAGAGAATTCCAGCCACAAATTGAACTCTTTCTTTTCATCCTCTGCCAGCATCTTCGTGAACTCTTTTGTCCACCTTTCCCTGAAGCTCATCCTTGTTTCTCCTCCGAAACCAGTGATAAAACTCTCTTTAGTTCTGGCCACTCTGTCGCCTCTTCTGCGGATTTGATGAACCTTTCCAAACTTTTGCTTGCTGACCCAAACTTTTCGTATTCCTTGGCTTGCAATGCCATCTCAATCTTTTCAATCTGCCTCACAGCCTTCGCCTCTCTCGTCGTTCCTTTCTGGTATTCGTTCCAAACTGCTAAGTAGTTTTCCCTCTGCGTCTTCGGCAGAAGGCTTAGCATATGCTTTATGGCGTCTGCTTCTTGCTCTTTGGTTTCCGCCGTCTTCTGTGTGGGCATCAAGTCCCCGATTATTGCTTCAGGGAGGTCATGAATCAATGCCATCCTCAGCAGCTTCAAGGGGTCTAAGTCTTCCATGTCGGCGTATAGCATGCAGAAGACTGCTGTTCTGAAGGTGTGGTCTGCAACGGATTCGGGCTGATACACTCCCACGTCAACCCATCCTGTTCTCTGCGTTCGCTTCAGAACGCCCGCTATCTCCAAAAATTTGACCATGTCTTGGATGCTTGAGTCAGTCATCTTATCCAGCATAGACTCATCTTCTTCTTTGTTCAACTAGGACTGCCGTGAAGATATCTCTTGTGAAGCCAAACTATGTAGTAACGTAAAGCTTTCTGCTGTAAACTTTGTTCGCTGCTTCAGCCTGTCTTGTAGACTGTATCGTTTTCTCTTACGCGACCGTTCACTTTCATTCCGACGCTTTGACCAGCTTCTGCCTGCTTAACCTTCTCATGTTCTATCTCCATGGAATTTATGGTCTGTTCAATGTCTGTGGTGGGTCCCTTGATGAAAATTTTGTCCCCAACCGAAATGGTGTCCATTACGTCTATGACTGCAACATTAATTTTGCTGAAGAAATGTGCAACTTTTCCAACTTCCTGAAGTTCTTCCATCAAAATATTCCCCCATACTCTGACTGTTCAATAGTAAAGCGGTTTGCCTAGATATAATTTGTCACACCTCACACATTAACGGTGCATATGATTTAGCAAATTTTTATTTGAGACGCCGCCCAGTTATATTTGGGGACTTTTAATGAAATTGAAAAGCAAAGATTTTGTAGATAACGGCAGCATCCCCACCGAATTCACCTGCGACGGAAGAAACGTCTCTCCGCAGCTTTCATGGGAAGACGTTCCTGAGGAGACAAAAAGTTTTGCGTTAAGAGTCACGGACCCGGATGCGCCGGGAGGAAATTGGATTCACTGGCTAGTCTACGACATCTCTAACGAACTTAGAGAAATTAAGCAGGCAAGTTTGCCTGAGGGAGCTAAAGAGGTGGAAAATGACTTCGGCAGACGACCCTATGGTGGACCTTGTCCACCTTCTGGAACCCACCGATACTTCTTCACTATCTACGCCCTTGACACGGAGCACCTAGATGGTGTCAGCAAACGCAACTTCTTAGATAAAGTTGAGAAACACGCCATCGAAAAAGCTGCAATCAAAGGGCTATACAGTAGACGAAGGTGAGCCCATCTTCTCTTTTTCTTTTTTTGTGTCGCCTGTTTTGAAGGCGATGATTAGTGTAAAAAAATAATGATTAAAAAATCTGTTTTTGTTAGTTTGAGCCAGTTCTATGGTATTATTCGGTTTTTCCCTTCTTGAGCATCCAGCTCGCTGCCCTTTTTGGGACCTGGTGACCAGTTAGGGAATGCTTACCAGTCTTCTTCCTCTTCGTCTTCTTCTTCCCAATCTTCCCAATCTTCTTCTTCAAACACCATTCTGTTTCACCTCCCTTAAGGTTTCCTTGATAGAGCGACCCCACAAAAATCAAATAAGAGTTGCGTGCTTGAAAAATTGGGCAAAAAACAGTTCATTCGGGATGTAGAGCGTTAAATGAGGACTTTCTGTAGAAAGAACCATTATTCAACTGTTTAAAATCGAATAATCCGTTTTTAATCGTTTATTTTCCTTTTTGTGGCTAATTTTGGCTTATTGACTGAATTACTTTTGAATTTAGGATTGATTCAGATAATTAGCTGATATAAACTGCTCTATAGTAAACAGTTTAAGAAAAGAATTAACGCAAATACAACCTAAACAGAAAATAACATGTTTTGGACGATGTCAACTCTCTCAGCGTTTGCAGTCTGATGACAAATAAAAGCGCTGAAATACTTCTTTGTAAGCTGCCGCACCTCGCTTTCGTTACTCTCATATTTCAAGTGGAGCAGCTCATGTATCAAGGCTGCCATGGCTCTGCTTTTGAGATAAAATCGGACTTTTCCTTTTTTGTGAACCTGCAGCTTTTTCTGAAGAAAACTCCTCCTTTTGGGAAAAATCAGGATCACGCCCTCGTTGCTGCATCTTCCGGCAAGGGATTTGCCATTTTCGTTTTGAAACGGAAACACTCTAACCTGAATATCCTTGACAGCCTTTTTCTCAATATTTTCCCTCTTAATCATCCAGTTAAGGAACTTCTGGAACAGGGGCTTTCTTAAAGTCTCAGAAACCGCTGAAGCATAGTTCGTGTAGAACTGTAGCCGCTTTTCTGGGCACGCCTCAACTTTTTTAGGATTCGAAACTACCCGAATTTTGTTTAACAGCTTTGGCTTATCCATTTTCATCCTGCGTAGGAGCCGATTTTGCGGGAAAAGCTAGAAGATATAGAATTCCCGATGTTCTTAGCGATCCTACATAAATTATTCTCATAACCACATTTAACGTTATCTAAAATTTTTTGTGAGACGCGACGTTTTTGTGTCATTCTCTTTTCTGCTGAAGAACAGAGTGAACCTTTCGTAGGGCATGATATGTCCGCATTAGGCTCTTTGAAAAGTCTATTTTCAGCCACCCCGCATAAAAGGCGGCTACCTTCTTCAGAGTTGAGAATCTCCTTCTTATTCTCGAAAAGCTGTCACGCAACGGCCCTAAATCGTCGCCATGGCGGGCTTTTAAGTAGAGTTCCTTGCAGGACTCAACAATCTTGACGGCTTCTTTTTCGACATGTTCTCTGGTTTCTTGTTGCAGCCTTTCAGCAGATAGCTTGTTTACGATTACTACGCGTGAAATAATTTTTGCGTCTCCCTTCATCTCTTTGATGAAATTAGCAAATTTCAGGGCGTCAACAAGCTTCTGTTCTTTGTCATGGAAGGATTGCTTCTGGGAAAAGGCGTAAACAGAACGGCGCAACCGTATACATGGCGCCCTTCTAAGAAAGTTTTTCACTTTCTCTCTGTTGGCTCCTGTTGGAAGCGTAAAAACCACCAGTATCAGGCTTCCGAGCCCAGCGAACTCCTTCTTTGTAGTCAACTGGGGGTTCTTGATTTCCCTTAGGCGCTTCAGAAGTATCGGCTGATTGTTCTCAAGCACTTCAAGGACGCTGCGAGCTTTCTTTTCGTCGATTTTCCAGAATGCCCTATGTAGTTGCTGGCAGCCAAGAGCCTTTAATCTGCTGGGGATAGTGCTTCTGCCTGTAGATTCTTTGGGCGCTCTATATACAACATATAGGACCATGGTTCTCGTAGCCCTCACAGCATCTCAAGCTTTTATCTTTTCTTACACACCACGCTTGCGCCATAGTTTATTTCATGTTGCAGCTTTGTTAACTGTTGCCGATTTGCCGTTTTCGATTATCAGCTGCTGCTTTCTGTCATGGCTGAACCTTTTGATTTGCCTTTCTCTTCTCATAGCCTCGCCGCGGTTCTCAAACTGTTCAACGTACACCAGGTCTTCAGGTTCATGCATACGAGTGTACCTTGCTCCGCGTCCCTTCCTGTGCATTTCGAACCGCTTTTCCACATCTTTTGCGTGTCCTGTGTAGTAGCTGTCGTCCTTGCAGCGGAGAATGTAAACATAGTAGTGAGGCAAAGGTCATCCCTCAAAGGCTACCTAACAACCCACTCGTTTCTCTCTTAAAAAAATTGACCTAGCGACCCTGTGGTGTTGTTGTTTCTCAACTGCCCTCTCAGGTCGGCAACAACACATTTTTATACCGTCTATATACCGTATATAGAAAATCTTTTAATCACAACACAACAATACTAACGAACAACAAAGAAAACATGAAGAAATACTATTCTGGCGACCCAAAATGACCCTCAAAGTAGATGTTGAGAAACTGCCCCGAAAAGTTCTGGAAAACGCGGTTAAACTAAATGATGGACTAAAAAAGATTTACATAACCCTGTACTGCTGCGGCGAACCTAAAACCCCAAAAGAACTGGCAAAAAAGCTTGGATACGCACGGGCATACGTGCATATGCGGCTGTGTCAACTTGAATGCATGGACTTAGCTAAACGAATCGATGAACAAAGAAGAGTAAAATTTCAAGCGCTTTAATGACGCCCAAACCCAACTTTCTGGCCAAATGCGGAAACTTGTGGAAAGACTGGAAAACTTGAAATATCCAAAAAGTTTTGAAGAATACAGAGGGACTCGATGAAAGACAACGCAGGCGCCCAGTTGGCTGGTCTGGTTTCAAGAGCCATAGAAGTTTACAACAGGTATCGAAGCCCTGAAGCAACAGCGAAGCTTGTTGGAGCAGAGAAAGACGGCTTCATTCTCGATTTTGAGGGACCTTTCTGCCAGAGCTGCGGCGTAAACGACTACTTTGAAGACTTCATTTATGAGCTGGAGACTCTAAACGGAAGCCTCAGGGTGGAAATTAAAGAGGTTGAGCCAGCGGGTCCACAGAGTTTCAGTGTGAGATACAGCGTTAAAGGCGATTTTTCGGTCGCTGAAGTTGATGAAGAGGCTCTTTTTCGAGAGTTTCTTCAAGACAAGGGCATATCCTTCAAGGAATATCTTGCGTCTAACGCTTGCACAAAAGATGTGCTCAAGTTT
Source organism: uncultured Candidatus Bathyarchaeia archaeon (assembly GCA_964647775.1). Lineage (GTDB taxonomy): Archaea > Thermoproteota > Bathyarchaeia > Bathyarchaeales > Bathyarchaeaceae > Bathyarchaeum. The sequence goes on along the minus strand of CAZYJH010000004.1, from coordinate 8,528 downwards.
CACTTCCAAACTTGGCTGTTTGAAAGAAATCAGGCAACCGAAAACAGAGACACCTGAGCCGGAAAGCTATTCAGAAGCTGAACGCTGAATAAGTATTCGTGAGCTTTAGTTGCAGTTCTGAACGCTTTTACCTACACGGCAACGTTGTAGTGAATTATGAAGCACATGAAACTGTTCTGGACGGTAGGCTGCTGGATTTCGCTGTTTCTGGTCTCCATATACCACAGTATAATCTGCAATTATGCGACCTGTTTTCCAGTTTGGTATGCCACACTCATAGTCTGGTTTTCCGGAGTTGTAGCGCTTTCGTCTCTAGCAAAAAACAACACCTTCTAACGTTTAGCTTCAACCAACACTATGCTCTCGAAGGCAACCTTAACCTGAGCAGCAACCGTTGCCTGCAGGTCTTTTTCATTGAACATTTGGATGGTTCTGTCCACGTTAGAGAGCGTAGATTGAACAAGCTGAATTCTGCCGCCATCAGCCAAGAAGTTGGGGGCATCCATCACGAATCGGTCAATAACCTGTCTTCCATCTGGTCCTCCAGCCCACGCTTTTCCGATCCAGCTTTTTTCTTCATCAGGCTCAGAAGGCAGGTACGGCGAATTGAAAATTATCACGCTGAAACGTTCATCCTGTCTGATTGGCTGAAACAGGTCTCCCCTCCTAAACTCTATCCGCCCCTTCAAACCGTTCGTTTCTGCGTTCTTTGCGGCGCATTCGACAGCGTAGGGGTTTATGTCAACAGCCACGACCCGTTTTGCTTTCTCCGCCGCCAGCACAGCCAGAATTCCGCAGCCAGTTCCCACCTCCAAAACCGTGTCATCTGCTGTGACTGTTAGTCTTTCGGCTAACAGGAAGGTGTCTTCGGCTGGCTCGTAAACATGCTCGCCAACCAGGAAAACATAGTCTTTGAAATAGACTTTTTTTGGGTAAACCATCCGCAACTTTCCTGCGCGATTTCTCTACTGGAGTTTGATTCTTTTTCCCGTCAAGTCCAGCTGAAACTTTCCGAACTCCTCTTTGACGCTTCTCAGCTGCTCCGAGTTCAGAACTGGCCCGTCTTTGCAGACTCTCAGTTTTCCTATTTGGCAGCTGCCGCACAAGCCGATGGCGCAGCGCATTAGCCTCTCTAGGCTGGCCTGAAGGGGGATGTTGTGTTGTTCTGCCAGAAGGAACATGCTGTACATCATCTGTTCTGGACCGCAGGTGTAAATCATGTCGAACTTTTCTTTCTTCAGCTTCTGTTCTACTTGGTCAGTGACTACACATTCTATTCCGTAGCTGCCGTCCTCTGTTGTGAAGACTGTTTCTGAGTCCACAGCTGAAAGAATGTCTGCTAGGCGGTCAATAAAGATGAGGTTGTCGCGGCATTTAACGCCGCTCATAACTGTCACTTTATCGGCGACTTTCACAAGCTTTTCAGTTAACGGCATCAGCGGCGCCAATCCGGTTCCGCCTCCAACCAGCATCACGTTTCCTTCTGCGGGAACAAAGCCGTTACCGAAGGGTCCCCGTACTCCAATCTTGTCTCCCTTCTCTTTTTTGTTAAGAGCCCTGCTGGCGTCTCCAACCTCATGCACAGTTATCGACGTGTGCCCCTCCGGTGACGTGGCTGAAAGGCTCATGGGAATCTCATCCACTCCCGGTATCCAGACCATAACGAACTGTCCTGGCTCAGCTTTTCCGCACAGTTTATCCACAAAGGTGAACGTTTTTACATCAAAGTTTTCCTTTTTAGCATCCACAATTTCTGTTATCCTCATGCGATTAACAGAGTCGAAAGACGGAGGTATTGGGGAGCGTTTTCGTGAATGAAGCTGCATTACTGTTTGTTCCCTTCCTTTTTGGACTTATGTTCTGTTAAAGAGTTGACGCATATTAAATATGTGATGGCGCGTATCTCAAAGGCGGCTTTTTGGTGCAATCTTACTTGCTGAAAGTTCCCTTTTTTTCGATTCAGGGGATGATGACGCCAACGATTTTATAGAGCAGTTAAGTAAGGATTGGTTTCAAGTGACGCAGATGCAGTTCATACCTCAGGTGTTCCGCAAGAATTTGTTTGGTCCATCATTTTATCGTCTCTTTCTGCCTTGGGCGTTGCGTCACCCAAGATATCTCCGGTCAGCGCCTTCCCTCCTTCGCGCATATAACGAAACGACACGACTGCGGAAGGAATCGGAACAAAACGGGTTAAAGGTGCCTCCAGCCCTGATTCTTAGTCTAACTCAGCAGTGTAATCTCAGCTGCTCAGGATGTTTCGCCGCCGCCTCAGGAATCACCTGCAACAAAGGCATGCAAAGTCAAAGAAGTAGGAAGCCGCAGCTCGATTTGAAGGGCTGGACCAGAATAGTCTCGGAGGCTAGTGAGCTTGGCGTGTTCGGCTTCTTCTTGGCGGGAGGTGAACCGTTTCTTTTTCCGAAGTTGATTGAGCTCTGTGACGAGTTTAAGGATAGATGCTTCATAGTCTTCACTAACGGCACAGCCATCACGGAAAACGATTTTGAGCGCCTGAAACACTTGTCCAACACTGCCCTAATCGTAAGCATAGAGGGCGGAAAAGAAGCCACAAACCTGCGAAGGGGCGAAGGAGTCTACCAGAAGGCAACAAGCACACTCAAGAGGCTGACCGAGATGGGGACGCCCAACGGAATCTCGGCAACGATTACGCGCCTCAACTACAAATACTGGATGAACCCAGAAACCGTTGACAGCCTAATCGCTCAGGGAGTACGCGCGGCACTCTTCATCGAGTATATTCCGGTGATGGTGGAGCCTGAAACCTGCATTAACGCCGAGAGCAGCGAGAACAAATGGAAAGAAAAAAACGATCATCTTCTCATGCTTACGAAGGAGGAACGGGCAGAATTTCGGGCACAGATTCTCAGGTACCGCGAGACTAAGTCTCTTTACATTGTTCATTCGCCAGGGGATGAAGAATATTTTGGAGGATGCGTATCCGCAGGCAGAGGATTCGCCCACGTTACTCCAGCGGGAGACCTGACGCCCTGTCCTGTCTCGAACGTGGCTACGCACAACCTTGCCCAGGCAACTTTACGTGAAGGTTTTGCCAGCCCGCTCTTCAGCAAGATTCGCGAAAATGAGGGGCTTCTTGAGAATGAGGGAACGCCCTGTTCCTTGTTTGCGCATCCTAAAGAGGTGGCTGAGCTTGCCAAGTCTGTGGGCGCGTATAGGACAGACCAGTAAACATTGTTATTGAAAGACTCAAAAATCAACCTGAAAATCTAATACTTGTGTGCCAGACCCACAAGCTCTTTTACGTTCTTGTAGCCCTTCCTCCGAAGATACGCATCGATTCCCTTGGTAACGGAACTGAAAACTTCTGGTCCCTTGAAGGCGATGGCTGTTCCTATCTGAACCGCTGATGCCCCCGCCAACATAAATTCTATGGCATCCTGCCAACTGGACACTCCGCCGCAGCCGATGACTGGGACATCAACTGACCTGTAGACGTCGTAGACGCATCTGACGGCGATGGGCTTAATTGCAGGTCCAGACAGTCCGCCGAACTTGTTGGCAAGCAGGGGTCTGCCTGTTTCTGTTTCGATGCTCATAGCCTTGACAGTGTTTATGGCGGTTATTGCGTCTGCCCCCGCTTTTTCCGCGGCTTTAGCGATTTCGGCTATGCTTGTGACGTTGGGGGTCAACTTCACAATAACTGGCACCTTAACCGCCTTCTTTACATCTTTCACGATTTCCGTCAGCAATGCGGGGTCGCATCCAATCTCTGCCCCAGCCTTTTCTATGTGGGGACAGGACACATTCAATTCTACGGCGTCTGCGCCCATCTTACCTGCTGTTTCGGCGACCTTGACGAACTCAGCTGACGAGTAACCGTAGATGCTCAAGATGATGGGCACCCCTGTGTTCTTGAGTTGCTTCATTTCTTCTTGGAAGTGGCTGATGCCGGGGTTTGGTAAGCCCATGGCGTTGAGTAAGCCGCAGTCAGTCTGGACAACTGTTGGGTTTGGGTAGCCGGTTCTTGGTTCCAGCCCCATCGATTTTGTTACAACGGCTCCTGCTCCTGCCTCTATCACGGTCTTCAGGGACAGCCCAGTGTATCCGAGGATTCCGGAGGCGAGCATTGTTGGGTTAGCAAGTTTGAGTCCAGCCAGTTCGGTGGCAAGCCGCATTTCCATCTTTTCTTTTCCCTCTTGTGTAGTAAAAGTTATCCACTGCCAAGATAAAGGTTAGGAAACGTAAGCTAATATGATTATGTGATGGATGGGAAACCTGTGAAGGCTACAATAGTAGAGTCTGTGATTGGCGTGTTCGGTTTCGGCGAAGACAACAAACTTGCCGAAAAAGTGTTCTTCCCCAAAGACCCCCATGAAACGGCAGAAAGGCTCCAGACGATAGAATCTGGAAAACTAACAGAAGAAATCACAAGTCTGGTTGAGAAGCTGCGGACTAAAGGTTACACACATTTTGTTTTTGAGAACCCTGAAATGGCTAGAAGCGCCGCCGAAAAACTGAACATCGAGGTAGGCGCGGAGGCGTCTTCAGAGGCGAGTAAACTGCTTCGAGAAAACCTGGAAAAGTTTGCTTTGGATTTAGAGTTTGTGGAGAAGCCGGAGCAGCTTCGTGTACACGTCCACAACGTTTCGGTTGAACTGGCTAAAATGAAGGTGAAGACGACTGTTGAAAAGCGAGACCTGCTGGTTGCGCAGGCTGTTCAATCTGTTGATGACTTGGATAAGGCGTTGAATGTTTTTATGAGCCGTTTACGGGAGTGGTTTGGGCTCCACTACCCAGAGTTGGATAGGCTGCTTGACAAGCATGAAACTTATGCCCGTCTCGTAGTCAATTTGGGAACAAGAGAAAACTTCACTGCCGAGAACCTAGAGAAAGAGGGGCTGCCCACCAAGAAAGCCCAGTCAATAGCTACGGTTGCTGCAGCGTCTATGGGCGCGGATTTGGCTGATGATGACCTTGCTCAGATTCAGAACCTGTGCAGAAACGTTCTCGAGCTTTATGGCGTGCGGAATTCGTTGGAGAAGTATGTGGACTCAGTTATGGAGGAGGTGGCGCCGAACGTTAAGACGGTAGGCGGCTCGCTGTTGGGGGCTCGATTGATGGCACTTTCTGGGGGACTGCTGAACTTGGCTAAGTTGCCGGCAAGCACAATTCAGGTCTTGGGCGCAGAGAAAGCCCTGTTCAGGTCGTTGAAGACGAAGGCGAGTCCTCCTAAGCATGGGATAATTTTTCAGCATCCCCTTATTCATGATGGGAAGCGTTGGCAGCGTGGAAAGATTGCGCGGGCGTTGGCTGGAAAACTGAGTATAGCTGCTCGGGTTGACGCCTTTAAAGGCGAGTTTATGGGAGACAGGCTGAAGGCTGATCTGGATAAGCGGATTGAGGAAATCAGGGAGAGATATGAGAATCCTCCGCCACCTTCTGCATCACCACAGAGAACCCCACGTAGAATGCCTACAGACAGAAAGCGTCCGCGGAGAAAGCAACGTGGTCGTAACCGTTAAGCCTCACCCCCGTTTTCCAGAGATTTTTTGGGTTATGGTGGAGGATGGAACCCGAAAGTTAGGTACAAAAAACTTGGCTGTGGGAAGTTCGGTTTATGGAGAGCGGCTTGTCAAGTTCAAGCAAATTGAGTATAGGCTTTGGGATCCGTATAGGAGCAAGCTTGCGGCTGCCATACTCAATGGTTTAGAGACCGTGCCGATATGTCCTGACCAGAAGGTGCTGTATTTGGGTGCGGCTTCAGGAACAACTGCAAGTCACGTCTCTGACATTGTTGGCGAAGGCGGTCACGTGTATTGTGTGGAGTTTGCTTCTCGTTCCCTAAGAGATTTGGTCAACAACGTCTGTGCTTTCCGCTATAACATGTCACCTATACTGGCTGATGCGCGGTTGCCGGGGTCGTATTCGCGGATGGTGCAGCGGGTGGACAGTGTTTACTGTGATGTTGCTCAGCCTGAGCAGGCTCGGGTTTTGGCGGATAACGCTGACATGTTTCTGGCTGATGGCGGCTGGGTTTTGTTGGCTATTAAGGCTCAGAGCATAGATGTGACGATGGAGCCGTCTGTGGTTTTCAGGAATGAAGTTGCTATCTTAGAAGGCAGAGGCTTTCTGATCAAGCAGGTTGTTGGTCTTGAACCCTACGACAAGGCACATGCCATGGTTGTCGCACAGAAAAAATAACTTGTCTCTTAGATTTTCAGAAAAAAGACTGATTTCAACAATGAACCTCTATTAGGCTCCTAATATGTTTGTGCCCTTTGTTTACTGAATCTCCCACAGCAATGGTGACAACATGAAACCTACAGTTGTTAGACAAAAGTCGTGACAGATACGAAAAGGTTTTTAGTTCCGTTTCCTTACAACAGAGACAAAACGTAGTTCATGTATGAGGTGAATGATTTGTCCGTATTTGCCGCACCAGGTGCTTATGATCGTGCCATTACCGTGTTTTCTCCAGACGGTCGCCTATTTCAGGTTGAATACGCCCTAGAAACAGTGAATCGTGGGGCAACAATAATAGGAGTCGCCTGCTCTGAGGGAATTGTTTTAGGAGCAGAAGAAAAAATTGAAACAAAACTTCAAGATACCAATTTCACTTGGAAACTCTACGCTGTAGACGATCATCTTGGAGCAGCGGTTGTTGGTTTAGGGTCTGACGCTCGAATACTGATTGACCAAGCTAGAATATATGCGCAAAGCAACCGCCTGATGTATGACGAGCCCATAGATATTGAAATCATGACAAAACGTGTCGGAGACATAAAACAGCTTTACACTCAACACGCAGGAGTAAGACCCTTCGGAGTCTCCATCATTTTTGGTGGAGTAGACAAAACTGGAAGCAGAGTCTTCTCAACTGACCCAAGCGGCTCCTACAGGGGCTACAAGGCTGTGGCTGTTGGGATTGGACGTGAAACAGTTGAGGGCATCCTAAAGGAAGACTACCGTGATGACCTCAGCCTAGATGACGCCATAAAACTTACCGTCAAGTGTCTAACCCAAGCCCTCATAGCTAGAGGAGAACCAAAAAGAATCAAACTAATGGTTATTCCCGCAGACACCAAAAAGCTCCGAGCACTAAGCGACGAAGAAATCGAGAACATGCAGAGAGGGCTTGAGGGCAGTGGAACTTAATGAGCGAACGCTACACAATCGCGCGCATCACCCATGATAGCGACCACTTCGAAATTCTAACCAAACCCGAGCCCGCCCTAGCCTACAGGCTCGGAAAAGGTAGCGCTGTTTCTCAAGTTCTAGTCACTGAAACAATCTTCACAGACGCTGGAAAAGGCACGAAGGCGTCGGAAGAGAAACTGCAGCAAGTTTTCGGAACCACCGACCCCCTCAAAATAGCTGAGGTAATACTTAAGAAGGGCACCCTGCAGTTAACTACGGAACAGAGGAAACAGTTAGTCGAAGAAAAACGGAGACAAATCATTTCCTTCATATCACGTGAATGCATTGATCCGAAAACAAATCTTCCCCACCCTCCACTAAGAATTGAACAGGCAATGAATCAGATTCACTTCTCCATTGACCCCTCCAAAGGCGTCGAAGAACAAGCAAAAGAGATAATAAAGCTTCTACGTCCGATTATTCCCCTTAAAATGGAGAAAATCACAGTGGCAGTCCGCATACCCGCAGAGCACGCAAGCAAAGCCTACGGAACAGTCAAAGGCTTTGGCACACTAAAGAAGGACCAATGGCAAGCTGATGGATCATGGATTGCCTTGGTTGAGATGTCAGCCGGCAGCTACGGACCTTTCTTGGATAAGTTGGGGAACATAACTAAAGGAAATCTTGAAGCAAAAATGGTGAAATAAACTAAAATTATTTGAGGTGTTAAATATTGCCAGTTTTTTATGAAAAGAAACAACTTGTTGCTCCTGGCGACCTTCTAGCCGAAGGCGATTACATGCCAGGAGATAGTACCTATAAAGAAAATGGAAAAATCTACGCAAACCGCCTTGGACTTGTCGACTATAACGGCAAAAGAGTTCACGTCGTTGCGCTAAAGGCATTTTATGTTCCTGCCCCAGGAGACTTGGTTATCGGCAAAATTGTTGAAACCACGCCTGGTGGCTGGGTTATTGACATCAAAGCTCCGCAACTTGCTAGACTCAGAGCATCCGACGTTGTCGAACGTTCATTCAAGCCCGAAACAACAGATTTGCCCTCCATCTTTGATGTGGGCGACCTGATAATCGCGAAGGTGGTTGATTATGACCGAAGCCGTGACCCTATGTTGACTGTCCGTGAACCTGGTCTAGGGAAGATTATGCGGGGGCAACTCATTACGGTTACTCCCACAAAGATTCCGAGAGTTATCGGAAGACAGGGCTCCATGGTGGGCATGATAAAGAAGGAGACCGGCTGCCAGCTGACTATTGGTCAAAACGGTTGGATTCTTATCAGCGGCAGGTCTCCTGAGGAAGAACGGCTTGCAGTTATGGCTCTTCGCAAAATTGAGGCGGAATCCCATACGAGTGGGTTGACTGATCGCGTAACTGAGATGATTAAAAAGGAAA
>CAZYJH010000003.1:0-22051 GCA_964647775.1 uncultured Candidatus Bathyarchaeia archaeon | reverse complement strand
TCATAGCCAGCAGTGGCATGCCAAAGTCGTCGCATTCGCAGGCTACTTTACCAAAGGTTGAGAGCATCTGGGCTTCCTCTTTAGCGCCCATATTGATGTGAACTGAGACAGCGTCTGCGCCTAACCTGACAGCGTCGGCTACAGAGCAGATTTGCACCTTGTTGTTTGGGTCAGGACAATGCACCGTGATGCCGGACAAGTGAATGATTAATCCGGCGTTTCCTGTGTCAACGTTTTTTGCGATGCCTCTGTTGATGACAACCGCGTCAACGCCCCCCAGCAGCAGCTTGTCAACTATGCCCAGCATGTTTACTATTCCCTGTACTGGACCGATGGTTACGCCGTGGTCCATGGGAACAATCACTGTCCTGTTGTCGCTTCGGAAGATTCTTCTTAGTCGCCTTTTTTTACCTGATTCCAAAGGTTTCATTCTCCTTTAGATGAACTGTTTTACCTTCAAGTATTCCGCGTTAAGGATGCCGCATCCCGCAGCTCCCCGTATAGTATTGTGCCCCAAGGCAATAAATTTGACTCCGTCGAACACAGAGTCTCTTCGGATTCTGCCGACCACTGTGCTCATGCCCTTGCCTTCCATCCTGTCCAATCTTGTTTGTGGACGGTCCTTCTCCCACGTAACAACAACGGGTTTTTCTGGGGCAGAAGGAAGCTTCAGCTGTTGGGGTTCGCCGACAAAGTTTTCCATAGCCTCAGCTACGGCAGCTGGCTCCGCCTTACGTTTTGTCTCCACGAAAACTGCCATAATGTGTCCATCAATTGTTTGGACTCTGTGGCAGCTTGATGAAACTTTGAAGTCCGCGGGCTTTAAGGCTGTGCCTAGTATCTTCTGTGTTTCAGATTCCATCTTCTGCTCTTCTCCTCCAATGTAGGGGATAACGTTGTCCACTATGTCCAGGGAGGCTACGCCCGGGTATCCAGCGCCTGAGATTGCCTGCATCGTAGACACTATGAGTTGTTTGATGCCGAACTCGTCATAGATTGGCTTCAGCGGCAACGTTAGGACTGTTGTGCTGCAGTTGGGGTTTGTGACGATGGCGCCGTCCCACTTTCTTCGTTTGCGCTGCTCTTCGATGAGGCTGATGTGGCTGCAGTTTATTTCAGGGTTCAGCATTGGAACATCAGGGTCCATTCTGTGGGCTGAGGCGTTGCTGACTATCACGTATCCTGCGGCAGCAAAATCCTCTTCTATCTTTCCCGCCACGTCAGAGGGCAGCGCCGAGAAGACAATGTCGACGTCCTTGACTGCCTTCGGCGTTATGTCTACAACTTCCATTGGCGCTACGGCTTCGGGAATGGGTGTTGATTGTCGCCATCGTGATGCTTCACTGTATGTTCGTCCTGTGCTTCTTTCTGACGCTGCGACAGTTGTAACCTCGAACCAGGGGTGCCCCTCAAGCAGTTGGACGAAGATTTGTCCGACGTTGCCTGTTGCTCCTAAAACAGCTGCTTTCAACATTTTCAGTCACCTTTTAATGCATTTCTAACCAATTTTATGGCTTTCTCTTTTTCATTCCAGTCAACAAATAAAAGGATGCTGGAAGTGATTGTCATCAGACCAAAGATGTTAATGGAGTTCAATCGCAGAGCCTCAGCTATTCTTCCCGTGAGACCCGGCGTCTTTTCCAAATCAACACCTTTAATCTTGAGGAAGGCGAGTTGCTTTCTGACAGACATAGCCAAGGTTTCCTCATGATTCAGGATTACCTCATGCACTTTCTCTAGAAGCATCTTGGAATTGGCGTTCTCTGAAGCGTAGAGTATCATGGAGTCGTAGTTAACTGATAGACCCAACAGTTCTGCGTGGTCTTTCACAGTTTCAGTCAACTCCTTTATTACTTGAGGCTGCTCAGAGACAGCATTGCCTACAACAGTGATCGACATGGCAGAGGACGGGGTTGCCAAGGTTACATCCAGCTCGGCTGAGAGGGCTCCCTTGATTACTGTGCCCTCCGCGTTTAGATTGCCGTAAGTGTGCCTGATTACTCTAACTCTTACGGAAGCATCCTTGTATCGCAGAGCCTTCCTGTGAATGAACTTTGTGCCCGAATCCGCTAATCCAACCAAAGTCTTCACATCAATTTCTGGAAGCCTTTTCGGGTTGTCTATCACTTTGGGGTCAGCAGACATTATTCCTTCAGCGTCCGTAACCAAGATGAGTTCATCGGCGTCCAAAGCCTTCGCTAAGATGAAAGCTGTTGTGTCGCTTCCACCTCTCCCCAACGTGGTCACTCGATCGTCTTTTGTTCTGCCCACGAAACCCGCAATCACGGGTATGATTCCCTTCTCCACGATGGGAAGCACATTCTGCTTAACTCGTTCATAGCAAACATCCAAGATTGGGTTAGCATCAGAGAACGAGTCATCTGTTATGATGGGCCATTCCGGGTCATGTGGATCCACGTAGCGGGCGTCAACTCCCTGCGCCTTTAATGCCGCGGCGATGATTCTGATGCTGGTTCTTTCTCCCATAGCCAGAATCTCGTCCAAATCTTTCTTGTGCAACTTGCCGTTGGAGCTGTTCTTCGCAGCGTGAAAGAGCGTGTCGGTTGTTTTGCCCATAGCCGAAACGATGACGGCCAGTTGTGTGCCCTTCTTTGCTTCTTCAGCAACTGCCGTAACTGCCCTCAATATCCGTTCGTGGTCTGCGAGGCTGGAGCCCCCAAATTTAACCACGAGTCTTTTGCGGTTTTTTTCAATATTTCTTTTCATATAACTAAACCCTCCAAGAAGCCCAGAAAGCTAAAGACGTTAAAGTTCAGCTAACCGGGCTTAGTTATAATAAAAATAGCCAAAGCTATAGAAGTGCCAAGAAGTTGTTGAGGTCGTCGAGTGGCTATTCATAGACCCAGTGTCCTTTGCTGACAGAAGGGAACCATCTTCTTATATAAATAATTATCGTATAATAAAAATGGAGAGAAAAGACGGCTTTAAAGTACGCCGATGCCCGCTACTTGAATGCTTAAGCGTACTTCATGAGGTACTCTTTTGCTTCGTTGACGCTTTGGAAGCCGTATTTGATTTCCTTGAAACTTTGCCTCATTTTGGTGACTTCTTTTCTTACTTCAGCGGGTGTCCTCTTGCCCTTTATGACTTCCAAAATCAGAGAGCACAGGCGTTCTATGTCTCCTTCCTTGAAGCCTCTGCGGGTCACATCCTGAAAGCCTATCCTTAGACCTGACGGGTCGCCGCGGTTGTGCTGATTGTCGTAGGGCAACAGATTCTTGTTCAAAATTATGTTGGCATCCTCAAGATTAGAGGCAATTTTTTGTCCTCCGCCGTAATCTCGGACATCAACAACAATCTGATGGGACATCGTAAACCCATTCTTTCTTCCCAGAACCTTCACGCCATTCTCGAACAGACACTTGCCCGCAGTCTGAGCATTCTTAATCGTCTGCTTAGCCAACTCCTTGCCATACAGTTTCAATTCCAGAGCCGCTAAACCTAGGGCAGGAAGTCTCCCAAGATGAGTGTTTGAGGTAGTCATCGGAAAAACTGCCTGCTGCACCTTCTTGATTGCCTTTTTCATCCGTTCATCTTCGCAGTTCGCGAGGATAACTCCGCCTTGAGGTCCGGGAAAAGTCTTGTGCGTGGACGCAGTTATGAAGTCCACTCCTTCTCCAAAGGGGTCCTGAAATTCTCCGCCTGCAATCAAGCCCAGCACATGAGCTGCATCGTAGACAACGTAGGCTCCCGTTTTCTTAGCGACTTTTGCCAACTTTTTGACGGGATGAGGAAACTGGAAGACGCTGCCTCCGAAAGTTACTATGCCGGGTCTGGTTCCTTCAATAATGGTCGCGGACTTCTCCGCGTCGATGTTCAATTCGTCCACATCGTAAGCGTGATTGACGGTTTCCAGCCCTAAGACTCTGCCGGCTAAACCAGAATAGTCATGGGTGATGTGCGCTCCAGCGCTGAGAGGCAAAACCACCATCCGATTATTTTTTGTCGCCGCCGAGATGCCTTTGAAGGTAGCGAGGTTTGCGTGGGTGCCTGAAACGAGCCTGACGTCAGCCCAACTGCAGCCGAAGAGGTCTTTCATCAGGTCCGTGGCGTAGTTCTCGATTTGGGTCATGTATTTCTGTCCTTGATAGTGCCTTGCTTTAACGTGCCCCTCAAGGTCGTTCTCTCCCTCAGCGTATCTGGACTCCAAGTCCTGCGTCAGGCTTAGCATCTCCTCCACTGCCGGAGATTTGAGTCCCTCACTTGCAATCAGGTTTATGCACTCTTTTCCCCGGTATTGTTCATGGGCTTCGCTGGCGTCAATTAAGCCGAGAGCTGACTTCAAGAATTTCTTTTCCGCCATTTTGTCTTCCTCTCAGAATCTTTAGGGCATCTTGTTGGTTTTGAGCATTGCGTCACTTATTTATATTTTCTTCACAAGAAAAACGGCAACAACGGTTTGTAACTTTGAAAGGCTTCTTTTGACGGTTTACTATGAGAAACTGCAATATATTGGCAGTCAATATTTTGATTTCATAAAGCTTTTTTTTATTTTCAATATCGATTTAAATGGTGTAAGCGATGAGTAAAAGGAAACTTCATTATGGTGTACGTCTAACATCGGATCAGTTGAGGTACTTGAAGACTGTTGGCAAGCCTTCCGAGTGGATACGGGAAGCAGTGGACGAAAAGAAGAGGCGCGAAGAGAAGGACCACGGATTTAAATAAATGCAGCAAAGAAAAACAGGACTGGCACGAATCTTTTTGCATCCGACACACAAGTTGCCGTTTGGTTCAACGGCGTAATTTCTTGTGAAACAAACACGCTCTTAACTGTCGCTATAAACAGGGGATAGAAGAAAACTAGATCATGAAGAAGAGTTTATCTCCATTTATCGTGTAGCTGACTAGAAAGAGTGCAACACAGGACCATAATACAAAGCCGTTTACACTGCCCATTGTTTTCAAGAGGGCTGCATCGAAAAACAGACCCCAAAGATTGGCAGCTACAACAATAGTTGCTAACGTTGCACCGTATATCCACATTGCTATGGCAGCCTTCTGCGGTGATGTCTCCTTGCCTACACTTATCGTTCTTTGAAACCAGAACAGGGGTTTACTTCCATTGATTTTGTAGATGACGATGCTGAGCACAGTAACAGACAGCAGCATAAAGAAGTTCAGAAAGCGCGTTACTGTTATGAGGTCTTTATTGAAGAACAGACTCCAAAGATTAACAGCCAATCCAATAGTCAGTATTGTTAAGCTGTATATCCACAGGGCTACTGCAGCCTTTCGTGGCGACGTCTCCGTGGTCATCCCCCTCACCCACGTTACCCAGTAACTCCGTATATTAGGAGACTAATAAAACTTCATTGTTGAAAACAGTACTTTTTCCTGAAAAACCAAGAAAGAACAAAACAAATGTGCTCAAGCTTTCTGTTCCACCCACCACAATCAAACCCTCAGGAACCAATCGATAGTGAAACACAAAAGATTCATGTCGGAAAAATTCTTTTTGAAAAAGTTTCTCCCCCATAAAGTGTCGGATTCATTAAAGCAAACAATTTTTATTCCGACACATTTTTATAGTAGGTCAGCGAAAGGCTCTCATCGAGAGTGATATTGTGTCGGGATATGACGGTAAAAAACCGGAAACGAGAGAAGAATTCATCAAGTTGCTGGCGACAGCCAAGAAAGAGGAAAGAAAAACAAGAAGGTCTGAGGGGAGCAGATCGACAAAACCGACAATTAAGGGCACAGCCGAGGTTTTGGGGATTCACCGTGACACCCTGTATCAGTGGATGAGAGAGTTTGATGTTGACTTTTCGGATGTTGATGAGCGGAAAATGGTTTTTGAAGAAGCCGTAAAGCGCAAAGAGCACACTTACCTGATTGGCGAAGCATTGATGGGGGAGGGAGCAGAGGTTGCCCACGTGGATTTGCTGATTGGAGACAAGGAAGGCCCCATCGGAGAAGCCTTCGCCAACGGTTTGACGAATCTGTCTGCCGGGCACACTCCGCTTCTGGCAGTTATCCGACCGAATCTTCCACCTAAACCGCACACTCTTCTTGTTCCAAAAGTCACAGTAAAGAATATGGAGCAGACAGGAAAGATTTTTGGTCCTGCTCAGGCAGCCGTGGCAAAGGCTGTTGCCGACTCTGTGGAGGAGGGAATCATCCCAGAGGATAAGGTTGACGAGTGGGTGATCATATGCAGCGTCTTTATTCATCCGCAGGCTAAGGATTACCGCAGCATCTACCACTACAATTATGGAGCCACAAAACTGGCGCTGAAGAGGGCGCTAGAGAATTATCCGTCACTGCAGAAAATCATGTATGACAAGGACAGGGCAAAGCATCCGATAATGGGCTTCAAAGTGCCTAGATTATGGAGACCACCCTACCTGCAGATAGCTCTTGACAATCCCAACTTGGAGGGCGTCAAGAAAATCATCAGCGAACTGCCGGAAAGCGACAGAATCATACTTGAGGTTGGCACGCCCCTGCTGAAGAAGTACGGCGTAAACGTCATCCGCGAACTGAGAAAAATAGCAAATGACATGTTCATCGTAGCTGACTTGAAGACACTGGATGTCGGAAAAGTGGAGGTTGACATGTCCTTCGAGGAAACAGCCGACGCCGTTGTAGTCGCAGGCTTGGCAACCCCAGAAACCATCGACAAATTCATTGAAGAAGCAAAAAGGCTGGGAATCTACGCAGTAATGGATCTGATGAACGTCGACGACCCAATAGCCAAACTGAAGTCGCTCAAACGGTTGCCCGACGTTGCGATTCTGCACAGAGCAATAGACGCGGAGAAAACAGGCAAAACACGCTGGGACCTAATCAAGGAGATGCGGCAGACATTCCAAGGACAGAAGTTTCTGGTAGCCGTTGCCGGCGGAATAACGCCTGATACGGCTCCTGAAGCGTTGGCAAACGGCGCAGACATCATCATCGTCGGACGATACATAACACAGTCAAAGGATGTGGAGCGGGCAACAAGAGAGTTCCTGAAGAGCACACGAGAAATGGCAGAGGACGTAGACCTCTTCAGAGTACACGTAGAATAAAGGGAAATAAACTCCCTTTTTCTATTTTTCTTTTCATTGTCACGATTTAAGGTTTCTAGACTGGAACCTCAAGAGAATTTTTGGGTTTGTCCTTACTGTTTATCAGAAAATGATAAGATCGCGTTCACCTGTACAATAGGTAGATCCTAGTAACTTCCTGCTGTATTCCATACATCAACTAAATGAAATTCGCAAAAACTCCCCAGCATATTATGGAGGTGATAAGCAATGGGGTTTGAAATTGAAGGACAATGCCCGTTGTGCCCAAACAGAAGAAAAATGCCAAAACCTACCAAGAGCATAACTTGTGATGTGAAATCATTTACGTTTTCATTTTGGATTTATCGGTGTGATAGACATGGCTATTGGTTCTATAGAAACCGTGAAGGCAAACACACAATGTTAGACCTTGCTAACCATCAACACTTAGCTAAAGTAGAACCGTTACCTGCTGGAAGTTGGAGTGCAACGTGGGATGACTTCAAAATTATTGAAGTCAAATGCCCTAACCCTACATGTGGTTATGTATGGAAACAGATGAAAGAACCATGGAAGAATAAGAACATTAGGATATTTTGTCCCGATTGTGGAAGCGAAATACAGCATCCATAACAAACAGTGTAGAAGTGGTCAATAATAAACTTCTCATTTTTTCTTTTTTTTGTTTGTTTCTAGCGTTTTTTGGCTATTGCATCGACTTCTAGCAGAACTCCAGCCATGAGACCTGCCTGGACTGTGGTTCGTGCTGGCGGATTTTTGTCAAAGTATCTGCTGTAGACCTTGTTGAAAGCTTGAAAGTCGTTGAGGTCACTGAGGAACACCGAAGTTTTCACAACATCAACTAAGCTGAGGTCTATGCTTTCTAGTATGTTCTTTAGGTTCTCCATCACCTGAACTGTCTGCGCCTCAATTCCGCCCTCAACAAACTTTGAGGATTTCGGGTCAAGGGGTATCTGGCCAGAGACGAAGACGAAATCGCCGCTGATTATAGCCTGCGAGTAGGGACCCACAGGTTTAGGAGCCTTCTCCGTGAAAACAATTATTTTAGTCAATTACATCATGCCTCATTATGGTCTCAGCTAAAAGGTAATATATGGTTTGGGAAATTGGTGCTGCACATAAGGCTCAGTTTAAAAAATAAACAGATGTTTTAAATCTGGGAAAACAGAATAACAGAAATGTTGGTGAAAAAGTATGCCTACAATTAAAGTAAAAGCAAAATTGGTTGAAAATGTTCAGACAATCGCAGACAACACAAGAGGTCACAGCGTAGTTTTGGACTTGGGAACCGCAAAAGGCGGAGACAACACAGGACCCTCAGCATTGGAGTTGGCGATAATGGCTCTGGCTGACTGCGCCGTAACAATATTTGCTGACGTTGCCAAAAAAAGCAATGTGTCAGTCAGCAAAATGGAGGTTGTTGCAGAGGCAGACAAGCCCGCGGACTCGCCTAAACTAACTGGCGTGAACCTGAAAGTCACCGTAACATCCAAAGAAAGAGAACAGAAACTCAATGCTGTCTGGAGGAGAACAGAAGCAAACTGTCCCGTCGTATCCATCTTCCAAGACAACATACCCATAAAAATCGAGTTCGAAACAGTCGCTGAGTAACTCCGCTTATTCAGCGACCTTCACCAAACCTCGACACTTTTTTTAGTCGAACTACTTTAGAGAAGCAGACTGAGCGAAGCAGAACACTTTCACTTTCACTAGAGTCTGTTCAGGACACAGGTGTTCGTTGCGTCGCTTGCCTTTTAAGCCTCCTCGGCAGAACCGAGCTGAATGGTGAGTGCTTGGAGAGATATCGTTGCCGAAGAACCTTTCAGGATGTTCTGAAGCAGTGCCAAGAAACAGCAAGGAAATTTGAGGGTTCAATGGAAACCTTGCAGCGTATCCTGCAGGTGGAAGCTACTTTGGAGAGGCTAATGGCTGAACTGAACTAGCAGAAAGGTTTTTAGCTCCAGCGAAACCTGTCAATGACATAAAGACAGGGTTTTTATCATGAGATTTGTTGACGCTCACATTCACCTTGCAGACAGCAGATATGCCCAGAACGTCGGAGAAATTGTGGCAGATGCGAAGCGATTAAACGTTTTTGCTTTGGTCGCCAACTCCATGGACCTAGAGTCAAGTCGTCAAAGCCTCAGGTTAGCTGAGGATTATCCTGACCATGTGTATGCTGCGTTGGGGATTCATCCTTGGAACACAAAGCAGCTGAAACCAAACGAAGTGCAGGACACCGTTGACCTGATTTCAGAGAATGCAGAAAACAGGCAGAAAGTGGTGGCTGTTGGCGAGATAGGTTTAGATTCCAGTTACTCGGGAAGCGGAGAACCCACAGAAATCCAGATGCAGGTCTTCCATGAGATGCTTTCGGCGGCTGAGAAACTGTCGTTGCCTGTGATAATCCATTCCCGTGGAACCACCAGCCAAATCGTGAGCATGCTTCCATCATACAAAATCAGAAAAGTTCTTCTGCACTGGTTCAGCCAGCCCCACAGCTTAATCCCCACCATAGTGGACCGCGGCTACTACATCACTGAGGGACCGCCATCCGTGTTCTCAAACGGCATCCGAGAAGTCATCCGCCGCATGCCCTTAACCAAGCTTATGACAGAAACGGATGGACCAGTTACGTTCAGGGGACCCTTCAAGGATAAGATGACCACGCCTTCTTTTATCCCCGCCGTAGTTGAAGCCATAGCTGAGCTGAAGAATACAGAAAAAAGTGTGGTTGCTGACCAGATTTTCCGCAATTTTGTTGACTTTTTTGGCGTAGAAGGCGTAAGGGATAAAAGGCATGATGCGGGGACAATTCAGGACTAAAAGGATGAAGAAACCGCCGACAGGGAGGACGTGGTGAAAGTTTGGGAAAAGTACGCACTGAACAGGTGAAGAGGATAGCCCGCGAGCTGCTAGACAAGTATCCGGACAAGTTTTCAACGGATTTCGAAAAAAACAAACAATATGTGACTGAACTCACAAACATTTCTTCAACAAAACTGAGAAACAGGGTAGCCGGTTACACCGCCCGCTTGGCAGCCGCAATGTATGGTACTGAAGCGCTAGAACCTGAGGAAGAAGAGTAGAGCCGCCTGCGAAGCTAAAGAGATGGCTGCTCATTTCTTTCTTCGTCAAGTTCTGTCGAACATTTTTATAACCACTTACGTATCTCATGAATAGACAGAACAAAAAGAAAAGAGGGAAACCTGATTGCCGACAGTGGACGGTTATCGAAAAGGCTGGGCTAGCCGTTACCTCAGAGAAGCAAAGGCAGAGTTGATTGCTGCTAAAAAGACGCCTTATATGGCGGCAGGTTTCATCATTGAAGCCATGACCAAAGCCCAAGCTGCCATCTATTACAGCTTAGGGGACCCCGCTTTTATCGTGCCGATAGTCCATGAGACCCTCAGCACCAGACAGCATGTTGAAGATCCAGTTCTGAACTTTCTTATCGAAATCGAAAAAACCATCCAACAATTGGCGCAGGACCCTAACTCGGATAACGAAAAGACGATAGAGCATGTTAATGACATACTTGAATTCACGTCTGAGATAGTGGAGCTTTTCGGAGGCGAAAGCTCCTAGGCTACGAGAGAACTGAACATGGTCGTCAATGTAGAAGTCAGGCTCTTGGGGATATTCCAGCGGCTTTCCGGAAAAAAACGTTTCAAGTTGAAGCTGGAGGAGCCAGCAACGGTTAGAAAAGTTGTGATGAAGCTTGCGGAAACCTTTTCATCCGAGTTCAAGCAGGTTCTGGTTGACTCCCAGCTTGATGACCCCAGACCAAACGCCCTGATTCTTGTTGGAGGAAAGGAGATTAACGTGCTGCAGGGGCTTGAAACTGAGGTCAAAGACGCTGAGGAGATTGTTTTTGTTCCGATGGTTCATGGCGGTTGACAGGGTTACCCTTCGAAGGTTCAACGATTATGCGCTACTATAACGTGAGTTTATTTGTCTACGTGAAAACCTGCAACAAAAATTGACACAAAATACGCGTTGATGGGCTATTCCCTTTATATGCTTAATATATACACCAGACAAACATCCGAAACAATATTGTCAGATAGCACAAAGCCTGTCAAAATCTGCCCTCCGCATCTGAGCTTATATCAACTCTTGTTTTGACAACGTATATACACTACAAACCCGATATGCTGACTGCCCGAGATGGGGAGCACGCTTGGATAGGTCAACTAGGCACGGTCTGTTGCCCAGTAGCCTCCTACATGCGGTCTCACGCGATCACATCAACTGAGACTGAATGCGGCTGGAGACTGGATAGCCGATTATGCTGCGTTGATCTGCCTGGGCTTTGACCCGTCTCGGGCATTTCCATTTTAGACAAAACAGATGTTTTCTGCATTTTGCTGTCCTAGAGAGCACCTGCAGCTTGATTGTTTTAACTGCGGAACAAAAAGTTGTAGCACTATTCAGAAGTTGTTTACTTCTCAGAGATGGGCAGTTTCCGTGACATGATAAAAGCGTTTTCTCCGTCCGCATAGTAGTTTCTGAGCGTTCGCGTGATTTCAAACCCTAATTTCTTGTAAAGCCCTACAGCGGGCTGGTTGCTTGTCCTGACCTCCAAGTAACATTCCTTCGCATTGTAGCTCACCATTGATTGCGTCGCTTCTAGCATCAGAGAGTAGCCGATTCCTTTCTGCTGATGCCGGGGCAGGACAGCGATGGAGATGACGTGCCCCTTCCGTGTTATTCCCAGCGTTTTGAAACTTGGAGCTCCAGTTTCGATGCGGCACATGATGTAGCCCATTATCTCTTTGTCTATTTCAGCGACGATGAAGGTGTCGGGGTAGCGCTTGTACAGATTCATGAAAAAGAGTGGAGTATAGTTTTCTGGAAGGCAGTCTCTGTTTATCTGGATTACGTCTTCTAAATCAGAGGGCTTAAACGGTCTGAACTTGTAGTTAACTTCCAAAACCATACTAAACCACGTCTTCTCTCTGCCTTTCTGCTTACCTAGAGTTGGAACTGTTCTAAGTACACAAAAGTAAATATACTTTTTCGTAAAGTAAGACATACTGAACGAATGGAATAAAGAGCTGATTATCTAACATAAGAACTGGAAAGGTATATTTAACTAACCAAGAAACTAAAATTGCAGTTTGGTCAAAAATTCTTGACTAAGTTATATTCCAACTGGTCAATGTTTCTTGACAAAAACCCTTTTTTTCGGGTCAATCAGTTAGATCTTGGTGGTGCCCATGATAGGAAAAAGAAGGGCAACTCTGCTAATGCTGCTGATTCTCTGTTCTGCACTAGTCGCTTTTCCAAATGTGGGTATTGTGGAGGCAGAGGGGACAATCTATATCCGAGCAGATGGAACGGTTGAGGGAACTGATAAGATTCTGAGAGATGGAAACCTCTACACCTTAACTGACGACATTTATGGTCCTATTGTTGTGGAAAAAGACGATGTTGTAATTGATGGAGCAGGTTACAGTCTTCAAGGAAATGGAATCGAAAACGGAATAACCCTTAGAGGAATAAACAATGATGCCGTCAAGAATTTGAAATTATCTAAGTTCAATATTGGAATTGTGATTATGAGTTCAGACAACAATCTGATATTGGAAAACATTATAGAGGACAACTTTCGTGGTCTCGACTTAACCGCTTCAGAGAACAACACCGTTTCTGGAAACTACATCGCAAACAATGTTTATGGCATCGCCCTAGAAAACATCTATAACAAAATCGTTGAAAACTCTGTAACAAACAACAGCAACGTTGGCATCTTCCTTAATGGTGCTGGATACAACGACATTATTGGAAACAATATAACAGATAATAGCCGTGGTATCTTGGTTTCTATATGCTACGATAACGTTATTTTTCACAACAACTTGGTCAACAACACCATTCAGGTAGAAACAGATGATTCAATGAACAGTTGGGATAATGGTGAAGAGGGCAATTATTGGAACGATTATGGTGGTGTTGATAATAATAATGATGGTGTGGGGGATACAACATATCTTATTGACGAGAATAATAAAGACAATTATCCATTGATGAACGTGATTCCAGAGTTTCCCTCATGGATTCTTCTGCCATTATTTTTGATGGCTACTTTATCTGCAATAATCGTAAAAAAGAGGTTATCCCTTTCACATCCATAAGAATCGTAAATATGTTTTACTCTTTTCAAAAAACACCGCACCTTCGCTTTAGTGTCTATTTATTCAGCCGCTTTCGCCCCCTTTGGCATCCGATTTTTTCGCAGTCAACCGTCAAAGTGATGAAAAAGGGGATTAGTTTCACTGACCTCTCCCCTCTTTGCCGTGATACGTTGTGCCACATTGTTTAAAACCGTTCATCGAGAACTCAATCTCAAACATGATAATTTAAGCATAAAAAAGGTGATATATAGATGGAAGATAATGACCTGAAAAACCTTCCCGGCGTAGGACCCGCCACAGCCAGCAAACTCAAATCCGCCGGATTCACAACCACAGAAGCAATCTCTGTGACCCCACCCAAAGAAATAGCAGAAAAGACGGGAATAGGATTCAACACCGTGCTTAGCATCGTAACCGCAGCCAGAGAACAACTTGGCATCGGCTTCATAACAGCAGAAGAACTGTGGAAAAAGAGACAGGACATGCTCAGGTGCTCCATGGGCTCCAATAACCTGAACGAGCTTATGGGTGGCGGAATCGAAACCCAAGCCATGACCGAACTCATCGGCGAGTATGGAGTAGGCAAAACCCAGATATGCTTGTCTCTCTGCGTTAGGGTGCAGCTTCCAACAGAACAGGGAGGATTAAACGGCAACGCAGTCTACATCGACACCGAAGGAACTTTTATTCCTGAACGAGTTTTCCAGATAGCTGAATCGCTAGGACTTGATCCTCACCAAACTCTTGGAAACATTTTTCTGGCTAGGGCATACAACAGCAGCCATCAAGAATTGCTAACCGAACATCTCTTCAAGTTTTGCCCAGAAAACAACGTGAAACTTGTTGTCGTAGACTCGATGATTGGGCACTTCAGAGGCGAATACGTGGGCAGAGAAAACCTTTCCGAGCGCCAGCAGAAACTTAACAGTCAACTGCACAAGCTGCTGAGGCTAACAGAAGCATACAACATATCGGTTGTGATCACAAATCAGGTTCAGGCTAACCCCACAGCATTTTTCGGAGACCCCAACAGACCAGCAGGCGGAAACATCATGGCACATGCATCCACGCACCGAGTCTACCTGAGGAAAGGCGGGAAAGGAACCAGACTCGCCACAGTCATAGACTCGCCCTACCTGCCAGAAAATAAGACGCGATTCAAAATCACAGAGAAGGGCGTTGAGGACGCAGAAGAAGACTAGAATTTGCCACAAATGGCTCTTTTGATTCTGGAAAATGCCTGTTTGGCGTGACAGCATGAACGGCTAGTTTATGCGGGGGAGATGTCACGTTAGGCTGGTATTTTTTTGTAATCGAAGTTGTCGTTTAGGATCGAGTTTTTGTATTTGGTGATGTCTGTTTCTTGGGTCATTAGGTTTTTTATTGATGTGACGCCTTTTTTGTCTCCTAGAAGTATGGCGCCTACGATTTTTCCTTTGTCCAAGACAAGTTTTTTGTAGATTCCTTTTTGGGTGTCTGTTTTTTTGATTTCTTCGTATTTTGGTTCTTCAGGGTTAACGATGCCCATAGAAGTGAGGTCTACGTCAACAATCTTCAATGTGTTGGAGGGGATGGTTCCAGCATAGACGTTTTGTTCGTCCCCCAGCATGTTTGCGGCTGCGACGGTTGCCTGTTCTACTGCGGCAGGTATTATGCCATAGACGGTTCCTTTGAATTCGGCTACGTCTCCGGCGGCGTACACGTCTTCGGCGCTGGTTCTCATATGACCGTCAACAACGACGCCTCTGTTGACTTTGATTCCCGCTTCCAGAGCCAACCCAGTGTTTGCTCTAATTCCCGCAGAAAACAGAACAAGGTCTCCAGAAAGTTCTTTTCCGCTGTCAAGCAGGATGCCTGAAACAGTTTTTTCTCCCAAAATTTCAGCGGTTTTGGTGCCTAAAACGATGTTTATGCCGTGAGATTCAATTCGATGCTTCAAGATTGTTGCCCCATCAGGGTCCAGTTGCCTTGGCAACAGCCTCGGGAACAGCTCTACAACATCTACTTGCTGACCAAGTTTCTTCAGGGAGTAGGCAACTTCTAGACCCAGAAGCCCGCCGCCAATAACTATGACTTTCTTGGTCTTTTTAGTGAATTCTTTTATGTTCAGGACATCTTTGATTGTGCGCAGTGTGAACACTCCAGCCTTTTCTGCCCCTTTGATGGGAGGAACGAATGAGTAACCGCCGTTTGCCAGCAGAAGCCTATCATAATTTACCTTTGAGCTGTTCTCCAGTAGCAGTTCTTTTTTGTCTGTATCGATGCTTTTTGCCTTCGTGTTCAGTTGAACGTTGATTCCTTTCTTTTTGTACCACTCCTCAGAAAACAGGTGGACTTCCCGCGGTTCTGCTTCCCCTGACAGCACCTCGTATAGTCTGGGGCGAGGATAATACTGATGATTTTCGTCCGTGTAGATGGAGACCTGCGCTTCTGGATTTCTGTCTTTTATGGTTCTTGCCGCTGTTACGCCAGCAACACCATTACCGACAATAACTACATTCAGAGAAGAAGATGACAAATGCTTTTATCCCTCATCTTGCAAGAAAACTTGTTATTCGATTCTTATAGTTGCTTCCTTTACGGTGTCATCCGTTAGCTGATATGCGGCTAAGTTGCCTTCAGTTGAAGACAGGATTATCCAGAGGGCGTCTCCCCACAACTTCATGCCTTTGAGGTCAATCGATGAAGGGGCGGCTGGCGCTGGATGAGAATGAAACAGACCAACAAACTCCAGACCATCCTCTTCTGCTTCAGTGAAGGCGGCAGCAACTTTTGCAGGGTCTATTTCAAACTTCACTGCTGATTGTAACTTGTTTGGGGTAATCTCAACTTTTTCTACAACAGCTTCGCGGTTAGACAGTTTTCCGAAAAGCATTGCACAAGCTTCAACTGGCTGCACATTCTCTGCTTCTTGCCTCAACAAGTCAACATGCCTGCGCTGCAACCGCAAAATCAACAAACGTCACTCCCAATTCAACATAGGAGTACGCCTGTACGCCGCTTTTAGCTTTTCTTTGCTGGACTGGAAACTTTGGCTACGGCAGTCTTCGCAGAAGCTGAGGGCTTTGTAGGCTCTTTGATGGTTTGTTTTTTCTGAGGGGCGGGAGTCTGCTGCATGCCAGACTTGGTTTTTCCACTGATGGCATCAATAGTGAGGGAAGTCTCTTTTTCTGTCTTAAGGTTCCTGGCAATAACTTCGTACATCGGCTTGTAAATTACGGCACGCTCAGAAACCTTAAACAATTCGTTGTGGATGCACAAAATCTCGGAGGGTCGCTGGATGATTCTCGATTTAAGAATCTCCACTTCCCTTTCTGCGGTCATTTCAGCATTTCCAAATTCTCGATTAAGGCTGCTCAGAATTTTTTCAGGTTGCTCCTCAAAGGGTACGAATGGAAGCTGTTCGAGTCCAACCTCGCGCCAGTGCTTGTCAAAGATAAGGTGAGCCTTCACTTCTAGTTTGAAGCGTCCTTCCCCATTTAATTGGATTATTTTGCAGGGTATCTGAAGAGTTCCCCTCAGAGTTTTCGGTTGCACCTTTTCGCCGAAAAGGGTGAGTTCCTGCATTGTATCGTCAACTTGAATGTTGTGGACCCAGTTCTTGGAGTAGTCAATGCTGTATTCTCCGTCAACGACGATGTATGGTTCGAAGTACCTGTTGATTGAAACAAGCTGCACTTCCTCGGGTTTAGGTTTCATAAAAACATGCTTGCGGAACAGTTGGGTCTTCATCTTTTCTGCTGTTGCCCGTACTGCTTTGATGTCGATGCGGGGCTTGTAAACAATAATCTTTCGTGCAGCGATTTCTTCTGGAACTGGAACGATTTTCGACACCGAAGACTCCCCTACTCCATCTCGGGGCAGGTTAGTTATCGTTTATGAACGCAGAGTCAATATCCTTCATCAATCCAAAACGTGGAAAATGAACTGCCCCAAAGAAGTGCATGAAAGACAGCCCACCATTTATGCAGGCGCACAATTAACAGCCTCCATTTCGGTTATGTAACAGTTAATAAGTTCCACCAGCAACTCAAAACATAGAAAATTGTTTTTCAGCGGAGAATGGGAACATGGAAGTATACTTCAAGGAAAAGCCCTCACTCAGAAACCCAACCTTGATTGCTGCATGGCCAGGCATGGGGATGCTGGCTAGGATGTCAGCTGACTACATGATTCAGCAGTTAGACGCGAAACAGTTTGCCGAAATCCGCAGCCAAAGCAATGACATCTACTTCAAGGATGGCGTGGGAGAACTGCTTCACTATAGGCACCGCTTTTACTACCATAACGGGGAACAAGGCGATCTGATAGTCTGCATTGGAGAGTTTCAGCCCCAGACCTTAAGCGAAATACATGAGCTGGGCAACCAAGTTTTGGATGTCGCTGAGGAGTTTGGAGCTAAACGGGTCTACTGTTTCGCAGCCATACCCAACGCTTATGATGTGAAGCCGCAGGTCTTTGGAGTGGTGAACAAGCCTGAACTTGCAGAGGTCTTGAAGGAAAAGGGTGTCCAGTTAGCCAGTGGAGATGGAAGAATCATGGGTCTTAACGGTCTCCTAATAGGCATTGCCCAGCAGCGGAACATGGAGGGAATATGTCTTCTCGGCGAAATAAGATACTTGGATATTCCTCAGCCTAGGTCAGCTCAAGCTGTTCTCGGCACGTTAACCAAAATTTTGGGCATCGAAATGGACATGTCTGAGCTGGAAAGCCAAGCTGAAGAGATAGAGCAAAAAATAGAGCAACTCAGGGAAAGCAGAATCCCCCAAGAGAACAAAGCAAAAGAGCACCGATACATAAGCTAAGCGAAAACAGAACGTTAGACATTAATCGCTGAATCGTTCCTGACAGATATGGCACCTTCATTACAGACAGGAATGCACTTCATACAGAGAACGCAGTCATCAATCTTTACGGGAACAGCCTTAAGGGTCTCTGGATGCTCCGTTATTTCCTGCAGCTCAAACACGGCAGCGGGACAAACGTCTATGCAGGTACCTTTGCCGCTGCATCTGTTCCAGTCTACAATTACGGTGGGCATGCTTTCCCTCAGCAGTGCCTGAAGTACCAGAAGCTCTGTTCTGCTTCAGTTTCTCTACAGTGGGACTCGACGATTTCCGGATTTTTGTGTTTGATGAAAACAGATTCTCCACGTTTTAAGCGCTGGCTGATCTCCCCGAAATCTAGTTCATCGGTTTCTACGACTTCGACATTTTGACTCTGGTCTTCAGCCAAGAAGAAAATCTGAAACATGAATGGATTGTCTGAAGAAACAGGAGCCTGAACAAGCAAGTCTGACTTGACAAGCTTGTTGGTCTTTATCGGTTCTGGAACGTTATCGCTCATTATGATCCTCTCTTCTAAAGGCGTCAGGACATGATTTGTCGTTAAATATAGTTAAGATGAGCGTCTACACTGCAACACATTGTATTCAAATGTAAACACCAAATTTTATTACGACATACAATGTAAACAGACAAGTCTAATCGGGGTACCAAAAAGATGTCAGATAAACCACAGGATTTTGTTGCCCTCCGACAGATTTTAACGGAGATTCTTGGGGAGATTTGTTCCCTTTCTGATTGTCAAAGCGTCGGCATCAGGCTACACGATAATGGAGATTACCCCTACTACGTTCATGAAGGTTTCCCAGATTTTTTTATCCTTAAGGAGAACAGCGTCTTCGCAAAAGATGAAGAAGACAACCTCATTTTCGATGAAGACGGCAATCCTCTTCTGGAGTGCATGTGCGGAAGCGTCCTCAAAGGACGAATTGATCCGAAACTTTCGTACTTCACAGAGAAGGGAAGCTTCTGGACAAACAGTACAACGGAGCTGCTGAAGACAACAACAGAGAAGGAAAGACAGGGGCGAACACGAAACATGTGCAATTACAGCGGCTATGAATCGGTGGCTTTGATTCCCATGAAAGCAGGTAACGTAACCTTGGGGCTGATTCAGATGAATGATCCGCGCGAAAACATGTTTACCCACAAAGATATTGAGAATTATGAGGCGATAGCGGATCGGGTGGGTTCAGTTGTTCTTAATGCCTTTGAGGTCAAAAAGAGAATGGACGACGTTTTCGAGTTAGTAAACAGACTAAAGAGCACATAAAGGGCTGCAGTGGCTTACTGAAAAAGTCTACGTTATTGACAGATTACGTGAATTCTAGATGGGTTTTGTTTTGGGTCGTGTTACTTCCAAGGTTACTGCATAATCGTAGATTCTGGTTTTAGCATCCATGCCAGTCATGGACCTCAAGAAGGAGAGAAGGAAGTTTTCGAGAAAAACGCTCCAGCCATGCCCAAAGTCGTGCTGTAGGTGAAAAAGGTCAGTGTTTCCTTGGGTATGATAGAAACATTGGAACCACCGGGCAAAATGTGGACCTCCAAGATGCTCGGTGACCAAGTAAATGAAAGAATCATAGTTCATCTTTAGTCCAATAGCGTTTACGAGGTTCATGGCATCTAAAGCGCCTGATCGGGTTCCGGCTTCAGCCAATTTTTCAATCTGCGCTGCATTCAGAATTTCGCGTAAGGTTTGCTTTGGCAAAGCGACGTCATTGTTTCTGTCATCCCATCTGGAGTAGAGAGCGTATTTTCTGAGAATTTTGTTCATAAGGACGTTAACGCTGACTCCCTGTCTTGTTGCTTCCTCCTGCAGAACGCTGTCCCACTCTTGCCTAATCCGGAAAGTTCGAGTAATGGTCTTTTTACGTTTATCAAAACCGCTACCCTTACTCAAGGCGGAACAGCTCCATTACCATCCAAAAAATAATCAGCAACAGACTTCAAATTAATAATTAAGTTGAATTTGTTTTTAAAATTTTACTATCAGACTATTTTTCGTGGGCATGCTTCAGTATGTGCCCTGCTTCTGGCAGAATAAGTTTTGTCATGGCAAGTTTGACTGCCTGCGGGGAGCCGGGAATACAGAAAATCACTTTTCCTTGGTCTGTTACTCCAGCTAGGGCTCGGGTCATGATGGCTGCTGAGCCAATCTCGTCGTAGCTCAGTTTCCTGAACAGCTCTCCGAAACCGGGCAAAGTCTTGATCATCAAGGGTCTCAAAGTCTCAATCGTCACGTCTGTTATGCTGACTCCGGTTCCGCCGCACACGATGATTGCATCCACCTTTTCTGAGCCTATGGAATTTCCCACATATTTTCCGATCAGAACCCTGTCATCAGGCAAAATTTCCCTCGAAACTACGCTGTAGCCAGCATTCTTTACAAGTTCAATAATCAGGTCTCCTGAGGGGTCAGTGACTGGCTGTCTTTCTTTGAGTTTCTGGTAGCGGGATGAACTGGAAACTATAACAGCAAAGTTGAGTTTCATGGGTGCCCCAGCTTTGTGTTCGCGGGAGGATTCGCTCATGCCTGTTTCTCCTTTATCTTGCTGACTACGTGCAGGTTTTGGATGCTGGTGCCTGGATACTGTCCCTCCGCATCCTTTTCGTACTGTTTGGTCATGTCCCAAACCGTTAACAGCGCCGTTGCCGCGGCAGCAAGAGCCTCCATCTCCACTCCTGTCTGCGCTCTGGTCTTGACTGTTGCCTCAGCCTCCACCATGAAGTCATCAACTACCCTCAGTTTGATTTCTACGCTGGTCAACGGAAGGGGATGACATAGGGGAATCAAGGAACTTGTGTTCTTTGCTGCCAAGATTCCTGCGACCTTAGCAACCTCGAAGGGGTCGCCCTTCTCAATTTTTCCTTCTCTAATAAGCCGTACAGTCTCAGACTTCAGTTTAATTGACCCCTTAGCCTTGGCTTCCCTGTAAACCTCTGGCTTCGCGGACACATCAACCATCGACATCCAAACTTCACCCAATCAGATATTGTGGTCTAGACTTATTTTGTTTCTTCCCAGAGCTCTATCAGCTGTTTGATCATTCTTGCCCGCGGGTTTTCGTCGTTGTAGCGAAAGATGCGGATTCTTCCAAACGTTTTATGGCGAACAAGCATATGGAGCTCCAGAACCTGCAGGTGCTGATTTGTGGTGGCATAGTTTAGTCCTGCTCGTCGTGCAATCTCGGATATGTTCAGTTCTCCGATTTCAGCCAATATTCTGAGAATTTTCACGCGCCCTTTAGAAGAAAAAACATCCTCTATCGCCACTTGTGCCTCACCGCCCTTCCTGCGACAGTAGTTTGCTAAGCTCCTGCTCTAGGTCAGAGGCTGGAACCCGAGGCAGGCTGATAAGGGTTGTTTTTCCCCGTTGCCCAACTCCGGAAACCATGGTTTCGATTATTCCTGAGGCAGAAAGCGCCTGAACGTACTTCCAGAGTTGAGTGTGACCCCGCTGTTTTTCGCCATACTCTTCGCAGGCTAACGCGTAAGCCTCCTCGGCGTCTCCCATGGACATGTAAGCTGAATCAGTTTGTTTGAAATATCGCGCAACACCAAGAAGAAACAGTTTCTCGTGAAGACCAAACCCAGGAATCATGTCCCTCCGCACTACAGGGTAGACGCTGACAACCGCGTTCCTGACACACTCAGGCGAAACCTCCCGCAGCTCCGAAGCGTCAGCATACTTGCCTGCTCGCCACAGAAGCTCAATGGCGTACCGGGCGTTTCCTCCTTCAGATTTTCCCAGCTCAGCTATGAGGCTCATTGTTTGGGCGGGCACTGTGCCGTCTCTGAAGGAAAGGTTCACTCGGTCATCGAGAATGTCTTCAAGCTGCGACTCTGAGTAGTCCTGTAGCTGGATTATGTTGCGTTGCAGTGTGCTTCTTGTGCTTGGGTCCAGATTTTCCAAGTATTCGGGTTGACGGAGGACACAGATGAGGGAGAGCCTTTTTGGGGCGTCAATGCGGTCTTCTTGGATGCGGGAGAGGTTGTAGAGGGGGTCTGAGCCCTCATTCTGGACAAG
>CAZYJH010000002.1:0-22269 GCA_964647775.1 uncultured Candidatus Bathyarchaeia archaeon | reverse complement strand
CAGTATTCCCAGAAGCAGAACGCGAGATTGGAAGCATCGGAAACCTACTCAGCGGAATCATCATGGACGCTGGTTACAACACAGGCATGAACATTGACTTCCAGACTGCAGGCGACGACGCCCAGAAGATACTGAACGAAGCAGCCACCGTTGCAGAGCAGAAAGTCAAAGAGAAATTCCCAGACTTGCCTACCGGCATCCCATCGTTTGGCGAATCCCTGAACGAGTAGAATTGGAAAATGCATAGTTGTTCACGGTATTAAGGAGGTGACACTGTGTCAAAATCCATTTCCAACCCCTTTCTTTTTGTTGGTAAACAAATAAAGGATGAATATGGAAGGCAAATCGGTCGAGTAGCATCATTCAAGGTGACGCCCACAGGTCGCATAGACGGAATCTTTGTTGAGCACGGTGACGGAGAATTCCTCAGTTACTCTAGCGATCAAATAAGATTTGACAACGGAGACTTAGTGATTTCGCCGACGCTTAAATTGAAAGCAAACTCTCTCTGCAAAGAAATTCCTTTGATCTGGAGAAAAGACAGGGCTTTAAATGACCTTGTGGAAAAGAAGAAGATTCCGCCTGAAATGTATGATGATTTACACAACACTTTTGAAGGGGCTTTAAATCAGCTAAAGGATAGCGCCAAAGGACTCACAGAAAATATCGGGTCAGAGATTGACCGCTGCAACAAACAGATTCATTCGCTGCACTCAGCTTT
Source organism: uncultured Candidatus Bathyarchaeia archaeon (assembly GCA_964647775.1). Classification (GTDB taxonomy): domain Archaea; phylum Thermoproteota; class Bathyarchaeia; order Bathyarchaeales; family Bathyarchaeaceae; genus Bathyarchaeum. The sequence continues at coordinate 21,548 of CAZYJH010000002.1, read as the reverse complement.
GATAAACTTGGAGATTGAACGCGAAATCGGCAGACTAAACGGTGACTCATACGAGAAAGCTTTGGGAATAATACAGTGGGGACTAAAGGGAGTCAACGCAGAAAAAAGTGACCTAGAAGTTCTGAAAAGCAAATTGTCCAATCTTCTTCTAGGAGACAGCACTCAAAAGCTGCCTGAATTACCCACCCCAGCAAGAAGTCCAGAACAAACCGAGATTCCAGAAGCGCCTGCTCCTGTGTCTACTAACCTTCCAGAACCCCCCGTAGTTATCCATGTGCGGAACCCCAGCAACCCCACCTCGTAATCTTTTTTTAAGTCTGTGAGGGAACCTCCATCAAGAACCCTTTCCGCGCGTCCCCAAACTTTGAGCAGATAATTGTTACGGCAGTGCCGAAACTAAAGTCTCAACAGTTTAAACTGGGTCAGGTCATCGTCAAACTTACTACCAGAGACAGAATTCTCTTCAAAACTTGCGCAACGGCTCTACAAGAAAAAAACAATGAACGCGCGGCAATCTTTGCTAACGAGCTTGCGGAAATCAGAAAACTAACCAAAGTCATCTACCACACCCAGATTCTTGTAGAACGCATAGTCTTACGGCTGGAGACACTCAAAGAATTCAATGCAGCCTTTGCGGATTTGAAGCCAGTTCTTACCAATCTTCAATCGGTGACAAAAAGCCTCAGTTCCTTCATGCCACAGATGGCAATCGAAATGGAAAGGGTGAATGAAAGCATATTCGAGGTTATATCCATGTCCAAGATTGATTCCTCAAAACTTGAAGTGCCAACGGACATTCAGACTCCAGGCGGCGAAGAAGTTCTCGCAGAAGTCGCCGGTTTTCTGGAGGAGCAATTAACCGAAAAGCTTCCGACGCCGCCCACCTCTCCTCCGGTCATGGAAACGCCTCAACCCCAACGGACACAAAAAGTAAGAAAGATGGTTGCCCTCACCGCTTCCTGCTCAGAAGTTTCTGAGCCAGGGGAGACTCAAGACTATGTTTCCTATAAAAACACGGAAATGAAAAAGATTACGTGGACGGTTAATGACGATTTAGAGGAGTCGGTCTTGCAGTACGCGAAAAAACGTGAAGGACAACTCGACATCACTCAATGTGCTACTGACTTGCAGGTTGCCTGCGGAGAAATTGAGAAAGCCTTAGAGCAGTTGGGTGTAAAAGGCAAAATCAAGATTGCGTCGTGACTCACATGAGTGCCTCTCAAGAACTTGAACAAGCTGCAACAAGATATGCTTTGGAGGCTGTCCGCCTTGACAAACAGGGGTCAAAGGGGATGGCCATTACGATGTACCAGAAGGGCATCTCCACCCTGCTGAAGCTCGTCAGGTTATACCCTAACTATGGATTAAACTCGGTTTATATTCAACGTGCACAGGCGTATCAGGAGCGGATAAAAGCTCTTCAAGGAGGAGGACACGTCCAGCCCATTCAACATGTCCAGCCTCAGCAGGAGGACACATCAGAGATGATGCAACCCCCCGCAGAAACACAAGCAGATGGAAAAGCAACCTACGATGAACTTGTGCTCCAAGAGAAACCTAACGTAAACTGGACACAAGTTGTAGGATTAGACCCAGCAAAAAAAGCCATCAAAGAAGCCATAGTTTACCCCGTTGAGAGACCAGACCTATTTCCGTTAGGATGGCCTCGGGGAATACTGCTTTTCGGTCCTCCCGGATGCGGAAAGACCCTTTTGGCGGCTGCTGTGGCAACTGAGATCGACTCAGCCTTCGTTTCAGTGGATGCTGCCTCGATTATGTCAAAGTGGCTAGGTGAGGCTGAAAAGAATGTTGCACAACTGTTTAATCAAGCCAGAAAGACGGCGACTAATGGGCGTGCCGCTATACTGTTCATTGACGAGTTGGATTCTCTGATTGGTATGCACTCGAATGAGGTTGGTGGAGAAACCAGGGTTCGTAACCAGTTTCTCAAAGAGATGGACGGCGTTATGGACAAGGGCAAGAAGCTTCATGTTTACGTCATAGGAGCAACCAACAAGCCTTGGGCTCTTGACTGGCCCTTCATTCGGAGATTTCAGAAGCGGATAATGGTTCCTCTGCCCGATTACGAAGCTCGACTGCATATGCTGAAGCTTTACACGGAACACCTGAATCTGGTGTCGTCGATGGACCTTGACGAGTTTGCCCGTTTGGCTGCTGGTTTCTCTGGAAGCGACATACGGGACATTTGTCAGTCTGCACATCTGCGGGTTATCGGAGAACTCTTCGAGTCTGGTAAAGCAAGTGACAAGCATGCTAAGCCTAGACCCCTGTCTATGGACGACTTCAAGGGTATCTTGGCGGATAGAAAGCCCAGCGTATCTCCACGGATTATCTCAACCTATAACGAATGGTCTGAAGCCTTCAAAGCGCTCTAAAATGAAACAGGAGGTTAACAAACTCTTAACTTGGTGGTCTTGGAAAGGTTCAGAGGGGTGCCAATTATTTCTGACATCCGCTGAAAATCTCCTTTCTCTCTTATCAACGCGTCCTTTCTGAACCCCAGAATGCCACCAGAGTTTGCTAGCCTCGTGACAACCGCCTTATGACCACCGAAACCTTCTCTTCCCCTTTTATTTTTAATCCTTTTAATTGCCATTTCACCAAATGATTATGTGGATAATTTTTAATTAATAATAGGGTTTTTTGAAGCTTTTTAAAAGTCATGGAAATGCTTTAGAATTTCTAACTGTTGCTTCCTGAGAGGTTGTTTATAAGTGACTCCGTTATGCTCTATTTTCAAAAATGCATGAAAAACGCTCTTCGCATTATCGCCATAATCTGTGCTAACTCTAAACGTTTTTGATAAAGGCATGAATGGACAATGTGTATTCTTGGAAGTATGACTTAAAATTCTTGAAGCCCCGTAAGCAACTTTTGATTTTATGTGGGCTGAATACATGATAGGTCAAACTACAAAGGAAGACAAGTCGGATACATACCAACGACCTGTTTAATAAATGTAAGCAATGTAAAAAACATTGAAAATTATCCAAAATATTTATATGTAACATGAAATAGTAATGTGGAATAGGGGAGATATTCGTTTTGTTAGATATAAAATCGACAAAAAACGCCAAGAAACTATCAGCAATCATGTTGATTATAATGATGATCGTTTTGACGATAGGGAACGTAATTCTATATGCTCAACCGAGTGGAGTTGTCCGTTCCTCATTCGACATCAATGGACTTGTGTTCAGCGACACTCCGGTTCACATTCTAGGCGAGTCTTCGATAACAGATTCGGTTAAGCTGGAACTTGAACGAGTGACATCTAACATCTTCGCCACTCCGAAAACGAACTTGCTATCCAAACTAAAACCCGAGCAAGACATTCTTGTCATTGATGGATTATGGCTTGAGAACGATGCCTCAACCGACATTGTTGAAAATCTACAGAACGTGGTTCTTCAAGGAACGCCTGTTCTAGTCATGGCTGGGCCTTCAACAATATTAGATGAAATTATTGAAAAAATGGAAATATCAATGACGTTAGCTCACTCTGATGTTAACTCAATCGTTGTTCATGGACTCAAATATTATCCTGAAACAGGAGCGGTTTCCAGTCTAGAGATAGCAGGCAAAGAAGCAAAAGATGGAGTGGTTAGTGCATACGAATGGGCACGAAAATACCTTTCGAACATCCCAATCTACCCAGAGCCGGAGCATCACTCACCATGGTGGCAATGGAGATACACCTTCACATTCTATTCCCAAACTGAATATTCACCTTACGGTCAATTCAACATAGTTACCGACTACTATAGACTTGAAGAAGATGGTACTGGTACCTACAAGTGGTACACTGCACATTATAGAGTTCAGTCAGTTCCAGGCTACACAGCTTATGGCAACGATTGGGTAACCGACAGCATATATACCCGTCACGATGCCGACAGTTACTCTGGCTGTGGTTCAAACATACTAAATGATTATGATCCCACCACAACCTCGGGAACACAAACTGTTGGTGCGAGCGTTGGCGTTACTTATGGAGAATACGGCGCTACTGTTACGTCTTATACGACTTGGTCATACTCGATCTCTGATCTAGTGATACAAGACACCAGTAACTTTGGGACTCAAGTTGCTTGCTGGACTCATGACCTTGACAGGGACACAGATGTTGCCAAATACACATTTAAAGGTGAGCCGGGATCAACGGATAGAGCCCCTGAAGCCGGTAAATATGGCATCTCCGACGGGTACCACGTTACTTGGACTCGATGGCATTGGATTATCTGGCCGTTTTGGGGAGATTGGCAGTATAACACTGTCAACATGATTGTTGTAGGAGACTTCACATAACCGCTAAATAGTAAAATCAAATTTTTTCTCTCTTTTTTTATGTTCAAGTAATCTGCTTCTGTTTATCCTTCTAGAACTATGTAACTATCTGTTTCTACACCTAGTTCAGTTTTGAAAATTCATGTTATGGAGCAGATTGGTGTTCGATGTTTTTGTTATTAACTTCTAAGCTTTGCATTGAGGATGAACTCAGTTATCTGTTTTCTCAGCCGTACATTGCCTATCAGTGGTTATGGCTATCTTAACCTGTGTTTCTATGTTTTGTGTGCCCTTTGAGTTAACTCCTTTTAAACTTCCGACCATGCCAAGAACCGTGTTTCTTACTATGTCCTGAACAAAGTCGCCTAAGGGCAAGATTTTTCCATCTACCGTTATTGTGATTTTTTCTTCCCGCTTCCGTTTTCGTTCCACCAAAACTTCGACTTTACTGTTCACCAAATCCACAAGCTTTTCTTTCTCTTTCACTGCATCTATGAAGGGGATTTCGGTTTCCACTTTTCCGTCTGGAATGTGACCAATGAAGGCTAGAATGTTTTTGTAGCGTCCAAGAGCCTCTGAAATTTCCTGATCAGTTTTTGTTGCCACTATTTTTGGTATATTCATGTCTTCTCCAACTAAGCTTTTGAAGCCCTCAATTATGATAACGTCCGTTTCATCTGGAATTTCTGCAATAAGCTGCTCTAGACTATATTTTGTGGTGTCAACCTTTTTGATGGTGGTCAATTCGTTTGGGGCTACACTTAGGACTGTACTTGCGCCGGCCTTGGCATGTCTCCATGTGTCCTTTCCTTCTGTGTCTATGGTAAATTCCGATTCAGGAATACGTTTTGCAGATGCAACAGTGTAACCTTTTTTGGTTAATCCTCCAATGATTGCTTCTATAGCAGTGGTTTTTCCAGAATTGCTGCCTCCAACAACTGCAACTATTACTTTATTGAACATGTCAACCTCTTCCTATCGCCATAATAGCAATTCGCAGATTTAAATTGCGCCCAAAAAATGTGTTGATGGCACTGAAACTAGCTTATTTTGATTATCTCTGACGGAAACTTGAACCCCTTTACCATAACCATAGTTTCGTTGGTTATGGCGGAGTCAATTAATGATTTGGCGATTCATTGAATGTTTTTCTGGCTTGTTGCAAGTTATGGCTTATTTTTTTGGGTTTTAGATTTGTTCTCTTGCCTTCTTCAATATGTTGATGTCCTCTTGGCTGATATAGCCTGTATAGTACAGCAGTATACCGTAGACTGCAATGCTTGCTATTGTTCCGCTAATGAGTATAATCGGATTGTTTTTGGGTAATATGAAGAGGATTCCAGCCAGAATGGAGCTTGCGAACAAAATTTTGTGAAGCCCTGAAAACACTCTGACTTTCAGGTTGCGCCTGATAAAAACTGGGATTAGAATAAGAGACGTAACGCCTGTGAGTGTCAGAGAAACCGCGGCTCCATTTAGACCAAAGAGGGGTACAAGGATGAAGATCGAGATGATGTATTGTATAGCAGCGATCGCCAGTAACGTTCCGGATAGTTTGGCTTTTCCGATGCCAATCAGTATGGACGAGAGGGTGCGCCCGAACATGAGAAGGAATGTTCCGATGATTAGAATTTGAAGAGGCACCACTGCTCCACTGAAAGAAGCCTTGTATACGCCAATAACAATGGGTTCTGCCAAAGCAAAAATTATTATTGTTAACGGTAATCCTAAAAGCAGCGGGTATTTCACAGAAATTTTAACATATTTTTCCATCAGGGCATCATCTTTTTTGCTCCATGCCTCTGACATGGATGAAATGATTGGAAGAGAGAAAGCTGTCATAGAAAACAGTACGCTGGACACTGTGTCTGCGACGCTGTAAACGCCTACGTTGGAGTAGTCAAAGAACAGATTAAGTATCGGTGTGTCTAGGCTCTTCATTACCATGAACGAGATTTTTCCGACAGATATCGAAAAACCGAAAATCAGTATGTGCTTGAATTCCTTCATATCATCCATTAACGAATCTTTGAGTTTCCTTTTTGTGAAAAATTCCCAGTTGAACAAAACCAAGTCTTTAAGGTATGGTCTCAGAAAGTACAAACCAAGTATCAGCTGGCATACAGGAGCAACCACTACTAGGGTGGGTAACAGTTCACTGGGCAAAAGTAAGAACGCAAATATTATGCCAATTATTGTAACGGCATAAAATCCTGTGGACTGTATTATCGACAGCTGCTTGCTCTTATGCAGTGACCCCAGTATCGAGGACAACGAGTCCTTGGTTCCTGAAAACAAGAACGCGAAGGCCAGAGAAAGAAGAATTGTCCGGAAGCCAAGGTTGGATGTTTGAATAGCCAGAACCGTCAAGACTGTGAAGATTATCAGGCTCATCATTGTGAGGTACCTGACGTAATTGGAGAAGTAACGAGCAAGGTTTGAGTCTTTTTTGGTCAAGTAGCATGCGCCAAAATGGATGAGCCCCTCAAAGAGTCCTCCGAAAATGAGTGCCCACAAGAAATCGAAAACCGAGTAGACAGTGTTGAATAGACCGAAACCTGCTGGACCGTACGTGTTGCCCACTTGAATTCCCAGAACAAGCCAGAAAAAGCCGCTTAGGATCATGAGCGCTAAGAACCATGCTCCTCCTGAAACTAGCCTTCCTGGTCCCGAGTTGCTGAGGTCTTCTTCCATCATTTACCATCCTGGTTGTGCTCTAGGTGTTGTGTTTGTCTTTTCCAGCGAAACTTTGTTTCTTTAAGCATTACTCTGATATAAAGTTCTGGCAAAAACGAGTACGCCGACAACAATGTTTTGTGGTGACGTTAAACTTTATCTTGATAGCATGGGCGTTGTTAGTACGTCTTTAGTTAGACTTAATTTTTGTTTTTGAAAAAGGCTTATCAGGTTTGCTTGTGAAGTTCAGGGGTAATGAAGAGTAGATTCTTAGCTGTTCTTTTGATTGTTCTGCTTGTGGCTTTGGTTCTCCTTAGTTATAGTTTGCTTGGTAAGCCCCAAACCGAAGAGGCTCCTGATTTCTTTGTGGGTATCGATGTGGCATACGACAACATGGATGATGTTCGAGAACTCGTTGACGAAGTCAGTTCCTACACTAACCTTTTTGTGATTGGAAGCACGGGAATAACCTATGATGAAGAAAAGCTTGACGAAACTTGTCAGTACCTTTACGATAAGGGCTTATTTTTCGTAGTTTTTACTGACCGACCTTTTCAGCGTCAATGGTGCGAGGACGCTAAAGTCAGATGGGGTAAACATTTTTTGGGAATCTATTTCTGGGATGAGAACGGCGGATTCCAGTTAGACCATCCCTCGCTTAAGGTGTTTAACGAAGCCGATAACTCTACTGATGCGGGGAACAAATTCGTTTACGGTTTAAACAGAGCTTTAACTCGCATGAATTACACCGATTCCACAGGTTTGCCTTTGTTCACTTCAGACTATACCCTTTACTGGTTTGTTTATAGAGCAGGATATGATGTAGTCTTAGCGCAGCTTGGCTGGAACTACAGCAGACAATTGAACATAGCGCTTTGCAGAGGTGCTGCAACAGTCCAGAACAAGGAATGGGGCGCCATACTAGCATGGACTTTCAATCATCCTCCATACGTTGAATCAGGCGAAGAACTTTACAAGGACTTGGTTTTAGCTTACGAAAACGGCGCCAAATATGTTGTAGTCTTTGACAGTAACGAAAATTATACGGGTGGAACTCTTAAAGACGAGCATTTTGAGGCTCTGGAACAGTTTTGGCAGTATACACACAATAATCCGCGAAACAGCAGTCAAGTTGGGACGCGGGTGGCTTACGTTCTTCCCGAAAATTTCGGATACGGTTTCCGTGGACCAAACGATAAAATTTGGGGATTATGGGAAGTTGATGCCCTCTCCCTTGAAATAAGCCAGCATCTTGCTAGCTTGTTAGAAGAATACGGAACTGAACTGGACATAATCTACGATGATGAACTAGCAGTGAATGAACTCTACAGCAAATACATTTTCTGGAATGGAACAATAGTCTCAAACTCGTAAATGAGACCCGTAACGTTCTGCCTTTTCTAGGAATAGCCTGCTCCTGAAAGTACATTTGAAATTGCTTCGAAATTGCGTATCTCAAGCTTGTGTGCCTCTCTGATGAGGGGGCTGACAACCTTGAGCACTTTTAAGCCTCTTTCAGTCACAACGTAGTAGGGCTCTTCGTCGCCAAATTTTTCTTCCTCAACGAGACCCCGATTCCAGAGTAGCCTCAGATGTGGTTGCAGGCGGGCTTCGTCCATTTCAAACTTGTCCTTCAGCTGCGTCAACATCATTGGACCATTAGACACTAAGGTGCAGAGAACTTCAACGCATATCATCAACTTTGATTTGTATTGCGTGTCAGGCTTCTCTCTTCGGACAGGGTGCGCTTTAGGAGTTTCAGTTTGTTCAGTTTTTTCTTTCCGGACAATAAGCGATTTAGCCTTTTCAACGCTGTCCTTCAGCACAGTGAGTGATTTAGCTTTTCGTATTACATTCGACATGCGGTTTCCCCGTTTTTCAAGTGCTAGTTTTTGTTTTATATGTGTTGTGAATTATGGATTTAAATTCTGAATCATTAACTTGTACTACAGGTAGACAGCTGCGGGCAAAAGCTATTTCAAAGGCAATTACATGAAACAGGACATTTACGGGTCATGTAAATATCTGCATCAGATTCGACAAAGTGTTGAGGGGAACTGTTCATGAAGATTTTAGCCATAGACATAGGCGCAGGAACTGAAGACGTCCTGCTTTATGATGATACAAAGCGGAGCATCGAGAACTGCATAAAGATGGTTCTTCCGTCTCCATGCCAAGTTTTTGCGGCAAAGGTGAAAACCGCAACATGCAAAGGGGTTGACCTTTTCGTTAAAGGAGACACGGTGGGTGGAGGAGTTTTTTCGTATGCGCTAAAGAGGCATGTTAAGGCAGGCTTCAGAGTCTACATGACAGAAGATGCGGCGTACACTGTAAGAAACAGTCTAGAGCAGGTCAAAGCGGCGGGAATAGCGGTAGTCCCAGATTCTGGACCCGAAAACTTCACGGGAGAAACAATGGTTCTTGAAGAAATCAACATCACGAAACTGCACGGCTTACTGAAGCATTTCGGAGAAACCTTCTCGGACATAGACTTTGTTGCCCTTGCAGTTCAGGACCACGGAGTTTTTCCCGAAGAAATGACCAACAGACGGTTTCGCATCAACAAAATGAGAGAACTGCTGAAAAAAAACCCTAAACCCGAAGCCTTCGCCTTCACGGAAAACGAGATTCCACCCTATTATCCACGAATGAAGTCCGCGGCGCGTGCCTCAAAAAGACAGCTTCCAAATGCCCGAGTGCTGGTTATGGACACTTCTCCAGATGCGATACTTGGGTGCCTGATGGACCCAGCGGTAAAAGAGGCTGACCCAATTCTTGCGGTTAATGTGGGCAACGGGCACAGTATGGCTGCCATCATATCAGGCGGCGAAGTCACTGCGGTGCTGGAGCATCATACACGGTTGCTGAATCCAGAAAAGATGGAAAAGCTTCTAAGAGACTTTGCGGACGGAAAACTCAGCGATGAAAAGGTTTTCGACGACAACGGGCACGGCATGTTCTATCTGAAAAAGCCGCCCGGATTCTCTAACATCGAAAAAGTTGTTGTGACCGGACCAAACAGAAACGTGTTAGCAGAAACCAGCATCCCTGTCTATTTTGCGACTCCGGCAGGCGACGTGATGATGACTGGTCCAGTCGGCTTGGTTGAGGCAACAAAAAGAAATATTCAAAAACTGAAGTTGTAGTCTCCCAGACCAGCATATGCACGCGTTGTGCTCTCACTATTCGACTAATTCAACGTTTGTTCCTAAAGCTTGGCCTGGCACGCCTTTCTGGAACTTGGCCTTCACTACGCCTTTCTTACCGTGGGAACCAACAATTTTCCCCACAAGTTTGACGTTTCTTTGCTTCCAAACTACTTTTCTATTAATAAGTTGGTCTGCTAGAGAGGCGGAATTTACATGTGCAAAGTGGATTAGGCACTCCTTCGGATTTTGCGTGCCGATGCCTATTCTATAGTTTACTATTCTTCCATAAATTGGCTGAGACAAAAATTTTCACCGTTATAATCTGCTTTTTATAGGTGCATACTGGCTTTTAAAGCTATGTAGCTTCGTGTTATCCTGCGGTTTAAGCACGTTAAGGCGATTCCATCCAACGTATGCATGCATGGGCTTTCAATCATATTTAGTCGTAGTATATGAGTTCTTTTTCTTCAAGGCTTTTGTGGAGGTTATCGACTGCGGTGTAAACGTCTTCTTCTTTTGTGGCTCCTGTGCAAACCAGTTTTCCGCTTGCAAAGAGGAGAATTACAACTTTTGGTTCGTCCATTCTGTAGATGAGTCCTGGAAACTGTTCAGGTTCATACATGGTTTTGCCGAGAGAGTAAGCGCAGTCCTCCAGCTCTATTCTACCCAGAAGATTCGCCGAAGCAACTATGTTCACTACGTTGATTTCGGGTTTGCCAACGATGACTATTCCGCTTTTCTTCAGTTCCTTTACGACCTTCAGAACTGCTCTTTTTGATTCATTCTCAGACTTTGCTCCGGTGCAAACCATCTTTCCCGTACTGAAGATTAGAATGGCTGTCTTTGGCTTCTTCAGTCTGAAAACTAGGCCAGGAAACTTTTCTGGACAATACTCAACGAAGGGGTTCCCCTTAACAATTGCATTAAGGTCAAACTTCTGATTCAACGTAGCAGCTGCCACAACATTTTGGACCCGTATGGACGCATCAAAAGCAGGTATTGTTGTGCCATCAATTAAAACCTCTGAAAGCGACAAATCACAAACCCTCTTATTCCTCTGTAGGATTCAGATCTTCTAGAAGGCTTAGGAACTGATGCTTCTTCTTGAAGTCTTTGTTCTTTTCTGCTTCCATTATGACATGTTGCACCCATTCTCTCAGTTCAGAATGCAAGCCTACTTTTATCTGGGGTTTTCTATCCCCTATTTCGATCCACGATTGTGTTGTTCTACTTAACTGTGCATTTTTTAATTTCATATTTTTCACTTTATATCTTTTAGTAGAATATTCAAAGAAGACGGCAAAAACGCAAGCTTTTGCAATATTCAGTATGATAATCCTATGTGTTAAGGTAATGAAGGGTTACCTATTAAGCTATTTGCTTAGTGATACACGTCCTCGGAATTATTCTCCAAGAGGGATGAACAAAAAACTGTAGCCTTAACAATAATAACGGACAAATGGCATTGCGCGCAATTGGGGAATATAATGACGTTTTTGCCAAACAGGTAATGAACGTGTTTTTGCGGCAGTTTGGGAATGATTAGGGTTATGTTCGATTTTAGCAGCTTATCAGTTAGTTCAGGTCCAGTTTATGGTTTGTATCCGTTCAGGTTGTTGATTGCCAGCACTGCCTCTGTTATGTCTGCTGTTGTTCCTGGGCTCAGGTCATGGTTTGTGTCTCGTAGTCTAATGTCAAGCTTGTTGAGCCGTTTTCTTCCCAAAGGCGTTGTTAATCCGCCCTCCTGCAGCACCTGTCCCGCCTCCGCTGAGATGCTTTCCGCCTTAGCTTGACCCACCTTTCTGGATATGAAAGTGTCCGGGACTTCTGCGAGAATCTTCAGGAAAGCGTGAACCGTAGCCGTGTTTATGTCTCCTGTCTCCTCCAGCTCCTTAACAAAATATGGGTAACCAAGATCGAAGGTGATGGGATAATTGTGAACCCACTCAGACGCTATAGAATCGTAGGTGCTGGCAATCTCAAACGTGTCAAACAGAGTCACGCCCTCATCCAGAATCTTCTTCTTTGATTTGGGGTCATTCACATCCAGTTTCTTAGACTTGTTTAAGCCTCCAGGATTAACGAGGGCTATCGCATCGTAAACGTCCAACGCATCCTCTGGAGTCGTCGCTTCAACAACCACCTTAATGTTCTTTCTGAGCTTAGGCAAAGAAAAGCTGTTTTTTATCATCCCCGCCGCAGCCGCTATGGGCGCAAGCAAAATTATCGCCCCCAACAGAGTGTTGCCGCCACTTTGGCTCCCAAGCATGCGGTCAACGCCGTCTTTGATTACGTAGCCGATGCCTATCTCTGAGACGCTTATCTGTCCCTCGGAAACTTTGATTCCCTGCTCAGCCGCCCTCCTAAACGACGGCGCTATCGCAACCGACGATGCAAGATAATGCTCAAAGGTGGTTTCTGGAAAGTCTGCTGTTCTGTGAATGTTTCCGGGCTTCGGATATCCGCTGACCTCCAGCAGGATGGCAAATTCTAGGCATCCGGAAATGTGCTCAGCCTTTTCCTTGGATGATACCTGATTCATTATTGCCTACCCGTAACTTTCTGTCCCGTCATTTGATGAAGCGGAGGTATAATTAGTTTGTGTAAAAATTTACACTCACAACACCATGCATATTAGGCTCCTAATAACAGCAGATTGTTGAAAGCAGTCTTTTTTCTGTTTTTGCAAGAACGCTGAGTATTAATTTCAAGTTCGTGTAATGTAGTTAAACAGGCTCGATGTACTCTTTCTCTCGCGTAGCCGTGCCCACAACAACCTGATAGCTGACTTCGCCTGTTTCAAGGTTTTCCACCCGCTCCAGAGTCCCCGAAACCTTAACCCTGTCGCCCTCCCGAGCCACGTTCCTGTAGTAACCAATCATCGACGCCACCTTAGACGGAACCTGCTCCTCGGACAGTTCAGACTCTGAATCGTCTGGCTGATAATCGGTAATCGGGTAGACTGCGGGTCGGAACATGTTTTGGCTGCCGTCAACAACAGTGCAACTGAAGCTGACGTTCTTAACTGCAGTGTACTTTAGTCTTCCATGGGGCGCATCTATCTCCTCATATTTTCGTACAGCGTTATACACGAAGCGCCTGTCATTGTATCGTCCCCTGTGTTTCCGTGCGTGGTCAATCCTTTTGGTGAAAACATGCGAGAACACGCCTTCCTCCGCAAGCCTGTTAACCGCAGCCTCCAACCGTTTGAAGTTCTCAGCACCGTAAACCACAAGGTCTATGTCAGAATACTCAGAATGCATATTCAAGCCAACAGAACCATGAATCCCAAAATCTTGGAGGGGCACTTCAGATTCTTTGGAGAGAAGCGAAACAAGCTCCACAGTCTCCTCCTGTAAGGCGTCCCACTCTTTTTTGTTGAATATTGTCTGCAGGCACTCGCCCGGCAAATAAACCCGCTCAATATGGTCCAGCGGAACGCTCAACACTTCTTTGCCCCTGAATGGACAACAATACAGGTAATGCGGAAAATTGCTTCGGAAAGTTTCCAGAAACTTCTGGTAGTTTTGTGGCGTATACAGTTTTTCTGGTCTGGACAGTTCTATGTCTCTGAGCTTCCATTTCTGCTTAAGAAACCGTATAGGAAAATGATGCGCCAAACTGGACGGAATATACTTCAGAAACGCAAAAACCCGCTTGTCTGGGTGCTCGTATCCAAAAACGTAGAAGATGAAGCCCTCTTTGGTGAGAAGCGTTTCGCCGTCTCTGGGAATCCAAGATTTTGTTGCCAAGCCGCTCGTCTCCACTGCCATGACAGCAAACTTTGCAGACCATCATCGCCTTTAAACATTTCCTGAAACATGACCTGACCAAAAAAAGGATGTGGATTAATCCACAAACCTTGTGGCTCACAAAAAAGGCGGAGCCACCGATTTATTTGTCGACATAAGTTGTGTCAGATGTTACTGAAGTTCCCTCTGCTGTGATAGGATACGCTCCACAGGTCTTGCATACAACAGCGTTTTCGGCAACGTTAGAGTTGCATTGAGGACAGGTTCTAGCATCAGAGTCCTTGCTGCAGGGCGCACCCCAAATGTCTCTGTAAGCCTCATAGTAGATCAGCTGTTCCTTGTCGCGGATAATCACGTTGTCTTTTTCCATGATCTTCTTCTTCTTTGCCGCAAACTCTGAGTCAGAAATCTTCTTTGCCAAATACTTGGGCAGAATCGTAGTGCCAGAACCAACCTCAATAGGGTTCTTGTCTCGCCATCTGATCTCAGGCGGAAGCACATCCTCGTAGGCTTTGCGGAGAATCCATTTGCCCCAAACTTCGCCCCGCTCCTCCTGAACGTTATATCGTGGGTCCATGCTCATGGCGAATTTCTGAACTTCCGGGTCCAAGAAAGGCTGCTTCACTTCGATGCCGAAATGTTTGCCCAGAGCGTTTGCGGAAAACGCCATTATGCTCCACATTTTCTTCAACTTTTCGCTCAGCTTCTCTTTGTCTCCCACATACCGGTAATACATGTGATAGCCCGCGAAGAGTTCATCTGCCCCGTCTCCAGTAATCAGCTTGGTTGAGCCATAAGATTTCGCAAACTTCAGCCCAATCGTGATGGTTATGCTGTTGCGGACCTCCATGGGGTCAAAGCACTTCAAAACTTTGACGACATCGGGAATCGCTTCAAACACTTGGTCTTCATCGAAGGGGTTCATGTAATGTTCAATGTTCAGTCGTTCTGCCATCAGCTTAGCGTATTTGATGTCCAACGCGTTTGCCTGTTTGAATGCGCAGGTGAAGCCTCGGATGCGAACATACTTTGATACGATGGTTGCTAGGATGCTTGTGTCGATGCCCCCGGAAAAGAGCATGTCTTCGGTCAGGTTCTTTTTCACGGATTTTTCAAGTAGCTCCCGTAGTTCAGCAGCAACTTCGTCTACGTTTGCTAAAAGGGCTTTATTTTCTGCAGTTCCCATGCTATACACCTTTATTCAATAGATGATTCAAATATTACATTTTTGCATATAAACATTTTCCCATGATTGAACAAAATCTAACTTAGACAAAGAATTGGTGAACAAACATTCATAAAATCTCCCCCGAGTTGACGGCATAACTGAATGCCGGTCACTTTTTCGCTAAAGCATGCCACCATCACTAATGAACTGAAGAGATAACTGTTAATAAACAACAACACCTATTCTGTCAGGAAAGGGAGCCATTATGGAGAACCAGCCAATCTGGAAAGCCAAATCAGCGGTCCTGTGTTACATCGCATTGGCTGCGGGAATTCTTCTAGGAAGCATTATAGTAGTCATCATAATGTTTGGGTTGGGACTTGATGCCCTGGAAATTCAGGAAATGAGCTTTCCACTGGCGCTCATATCTCTTCCAGTCACAGAAGGCATAATCCTCGCAATCACGCTTCTGTTCGCCAGATATAAAGGTGCAGGTTTGAAAGAACTGGGGTTGAAAAAGCCCAACCTCAAAATAATGGTGGCTGTTTCCTTTGCTGCCGTTCTTCTTCTCTTTCTAGCTGGAAGCATCTCCTTGGCTGAAGAAACTGTTCTGGGTCCAGAACCCGACATAGAAAACCTTGCATACGCCGTACTACCCAGAGACACGATTCAACTTGTCGCCATGATCGGCATTTCAATAGCACTGGTTGGACCCGCTGAAGAATTAGCTTTCCGAGGCTTTGTGCAGAGAGGATTTGAAAACTCCTTCGGCAAGACGGCAGGTCTGTTGATTGCTTCTATCATGTTTGGGCTCCTGCATGGACTCAATTCGTTCTATTCTATCCTGCCAGTAACTGTTGTCAGCCTGTTTCTGGGTTATGTTTGGCAGAAAACTGACGGAAACACCACGGCTTCAGCTTGGCTGCATGGACTGTACGACGCGATAGCCATAGCCCTAGCATACTTTATTTCTGCCTAAAAGCCAATCATCTCGTTAATTATAAATGGGTCTTTCTGGGACTGTTGAAGGTATGCGAGGCTTCAGAGACAGGGATTTTCTTCAAACCAATGAAGGCTTCTTCTTTTGTGTAGTCGGCGCTGTGCATCCGCCTGAACGGGTCATCTCCTACATCAAGTATGTTCCATCAGAGTCAGGCGTATGGGGAAGAGACAAAACAAGATTCAGCAGAATACTGCAGAAATACACAATTCCGAATCTGCTGGAAACCTTCAACTATCTAGAGACTAACTTTCCCCATTACCTGTTCCACTCTCCCGTGGACAACATCACCATAACCGCTGTCCCCCACCAACACATCAAGGAACATTTCAAGCCAGAAAAAAAGCTGGCTCAACTGAGGCAAGCCCCGCAGCTGGACGCTCTACAGCAGAAACTGGTTAGATTCACAAGGTTTTTGGAGGAAACGGCTAGTCTTTCCGAGTGTTCCTTTGGAGTAACTGGGTCCCTTCTTCTTGACATTCATCAGCCCACATTTTCTGATCTCGACGTAATCGTGTATGGCGTGAAGGACAGCTGGGCTCTGAAAAAAGCCTTAACTGACAAAGGCGGTTGTGGCGTGACAATGAGGCGTCTCGAAGGTAAGGCTCTTGAAGCTTGGGGCGTCAAGAAGTCACAGGAGTATCCCTTGACTGCTAAGGAAGCCTTGAAACTGTATGAGCGGAAGTGGAACCTCGGATTTTTTGAGGATAGATGGGTTTCTATTCATCCTGTAAAGCTTGAAAGCGAAGTCAAAGAAGAATACGGGGAAAAAACGTACACTCCTTGTGGTCAAGTAACCATTGAAGCTCTTGTATCGGGTAACGTTGACTCCCTTTTTCTTCCCGCAACCTATCAAATCGAAGAAGTGAAATTTCTAGACGGTCGCCCTTCATTGAGTGTCACTGAAGTTGTTACGTATGAGAGTCTCTATGACAGCCTAGCTGAAACTGGTGAAGTAATCCGTGTTAAGGGCAAACTTGAACGTGTCACAAAAAAGGGAACAGGTCGAGAACATTATCGCGTTCTTGTAGGTTCTCCTGAAGGCAAAGGCACAGAATACATAAAATTGGTGGAATAGAACCCAAAAAAGGTGGGCTACTCCAGATTCAGCACTTCTTTCAGAACACCCTGATAAGGACCAAGCTTGCCGCCGTAGTTTCCAGCAGTAATCTTTACAACGCCTGGAACCTTGATCGCAGCATTTATTCCCACGCCCATAGCCTCTTTCACAACTCTCTGGTTCAAGCCGTTTATCACTATCTCGTAGACGCTGCCAACATCGTCGGGAACTTCAGAGTCTGGCACCAGCTTCCTGAGGGTGGGACAGTAAGGATGGTTAGTGGATGCTGGAAGCTTATAATTCAGGGACCCCACCTTAGAGCCGGCCCTGCAGAGACCGCCTGGGAAGGGCATAATCACTCCCCTGACATTTTTGCTGATGGCTTCTTTAGCATCTTCTGATGCTTTAAGGGCAGCTTTCCAGTCCTTCGCTAGGATGAGCATGTTTCCGCTGGCAACCGCTTTCATGATGCCGAAGTCGTCTTCAACAACGAATTCGCCTTCCATAACTGGGATGCGCCAAACTGTTCTTCCTCCGACTTCATCCTTCTTTTGGAAGCCGTCTCCGAAGAGGCGTAGGCTTCTTCCGATTTTTACTCTGCGTTTGGCTTTGGGGAGAGCGTCGAAGGCTGCCGTTGTGGGGCACGTCATGACGCATTGTCCGATTCTCAGGCTCATCTGGGCTTTAAGTGCACCTCTTGAGCTTTGGTAAATTTGGATTATTGCTCCTGGGCGCCCATCAGGGGTTTCATCTGGAGATACAAGAGTTTCTACTGCTGCTTCTGCTGGCGACATGATGATTGATGATGCGAATCCTGATGCGGTGGTTGCCGCGATTGAAGCCCATTTTTCGTTGGCGGCTGTTATCAGTATTCTGCCTGCCCACAGTGGGAACATTTCTGCGAAGGTGTCAACTATTCTAACTGGTTCCTGTCTTCCAGGCACCTTTACAATAAACTCGCCATCTTCTTTTTTCACAACTTCAAGCTTTGCCATAACATTTTTGCTCCATTAAGTTTGGTTTATCCCGCTCCAAGACATCTCATGAACTGACTTGAGAAATTCTCATCTTCATCTACACTTTTAGATGTTACGGTTTCTGTTTTGTTGCTTTTGTTGCTGTCAGCAGGGTTCTAAATTTCTTCAGCGCGGCGTAAACGGTCTTTTTCTTGTCGGACATATGTTGGTGCTCTCATGAAACGGTGCAACCATGAGAGAGAGCGCCGTGAAGTTCATGGGGTGTGATTTTTTGTGGATAAGAGTGGTTAAAGGCATGTTTTTACCGAAAAGTAAATAAACTGACGGTATATGGACGGTATATGAAAGCTGGTTAAGGATACAGTGCCTTTTCTGGGAGACAAAAAAGGAATGCGTGAACGATTGAAGGAATTACGCGATTTCGGAGACTGCCGAGTAGTCGTGAATATCCCAGAAACGGGGCTGGAAAACTGTTGGGGGCTCACAGATGGGTAGACCAGTTGCTGCACACAAAAGGCGCTTGGAGGAAGAGGAAGCGGATACAGTGAGAGAAGATTATGTGAAGAAAATGAGGGACAATTATCCTCTTATTATCCGCACCCTCATGCATGACCTCATTGTGAGCGTTGACAAAGAGGGCATTTTTGTGTTTTTGAATGATGCAGCCGTTGATTTCTGGGGCAAGTCAAGTGAAGAAGTTATCGGAACCCATTTCTCTGATTACTTGTACCCTGAAGATGTAGAAATAACACAGTCCACCCTTCAAGAGATGATTAAGAGCAAGGGTCAGGTTAAAGGCTTCATCGTCAGAGTGAAGAGTCCAAGGGGAGCAAGAACAGTAGCATGGAACGCGGTTGCAATCTTTGATGCTGAAGGAAACTATGTGGGGGCACAAGCAACAGGCAAAGACATCACAGACCTCCTACGCACTGAAGAAGAGCTGAAGTGGTCACAAAAACAGTTTCAAAGCATATTTGAGGTTATGGTGGATCCTGTTGTAATTATAGACCTGACTGGAAAGATTTTGGAACTTTCGCAATCGGCGAAGGAAATACTGGGATTTCCGAAAGAGGAGATTGTTGGAAAACATTTTCTGGAAACAAAAGCTGCCACGGCTGAGAGCAAAGCCATTATGGCGAAGAATCTTGAAAAGCTGAAATCTGGTCTCTCCATTGAGCCCCATCCTGTTGAGGCAATCACAAAGGATGGAAAAAAGCTGCTTTATGAGTTGAACACTGCACGAATAAATCACAAAGGCGAACCAGCTATCCTAGCTATATTTCGTAACATTACTGAACAGAAGAAGGCTGAAGAGAAACTTCAAGCTTCTGAAGAGCGGTTTAACTATTTTCTGGAGAACGCTCCTGAAGCTATTTGGGTGCAGGACCTTATTGGCACTTTTCTTGATGGAAACAGAATGGCGAAGGAGCTGACTGGCTACAAGAGGGAAGAACTGATTGGAAAGAACATGTTGGAGATTCTTGTTCCGCCAGAATCCATACCTAGACTTATGGAGGCATTCAAACCAAACAAACATGGAGGAATAAGTGGACCAACTGAGTTAGAGTTGATAAAAAAAGATGGCAGCCTAGTTTCTGTTGAAGCATCCACTATTCCGGTTGAACGGGAAGGAAAAATCAACATTATAGGCATAGCAAGAGACATCACTGAACGCAAGAAAGCTGAACTTGAGTTGCAAGAGAGTTTAGGAAGGTTCAAAACAATTTTTGAGGGTGCAACTGATGGCATTGTTGCTATAGATCCTAAAACAATGAAATTTGTTCTCGCTAATTCCCGTCTGGTCGAAATAACTGGTGCTCCTCTTGAAGAGTTGCTCAACTCAACTATTCTTGATTATGTTCCCAAAGATGAGATACCTTTGACAATTGAGCGGTTCCAGAAACAGTTGGCAGGAAAACTAGACGTTGTTAGAAACCAACCCATTCTGAGAAAAGATAACACAAGACTCTATGTTGATATCACTGCTAAATTCATGAATATCGGAAACCAACAATACATTGTAGGATTTCTCAATGAGGTTACTGAGCAAAAGAAAGCACAAGATGCGCTTCGGGAGAGCGAGAAGCGGTTTAGAGAGTTGAGTGAGTTACTTCCTGAAGTTGTTTTTGAGACGGATGCTACGGGGAGGCTTACATTCGCGAACCAGATAGCATTTGAGCGGTTTAGTTATGCTCTGGAGGATTTTGATAAGGGTTTGAATGCTTTTCAGATGTTGATTCCAGAGGATCGAGACAGAGCCAAGAACGATATTGATAGAGTGATGAGTGGAGCGGAAATAGGTTTTACTGAATATATGGCATTGCGGAAAGACGGCAGCACCTTTCCGATTATAATCCACTCAACGCCCATCATTCGTGGGAATAGACCTGTTGGATTAAGAGGAGTGATTGTAGACATAACCGACCGCAAGAAGGCTGAGGAAACCCTCAAAAAGTCAGAGGAACGTTTCCGGAGCACTCTTGACAGCATGCTGGAAGGTTGCCAAATTATCGATTACAACTGGCACTATCTATACGTTAATGATGCCGCTGCAAAGCATGGACGCTTGGCAAAAAAAGATTTCATCGGCAAAACAATGATGGAACTGTATCCAGACATTGAACAGACAAAACTGTTTTCGGTCCTTAAGGGCTGTATGAAAGAACGCGTGCCGGCGCACTTGGAAAATGAATTTACGTACCCTAATGGCGAAAAGGCTTGGTTTGAACTCAGCATTGAACCAGTTCCTGAAGGCCTTTTCATACTGACAATAGACATCACCGACCGCAAGGAAGTGACGGAAGCTTTACGCCGAGAGCGAGAGATGCTTGAGATGGTCACAGGAAACATCAATGCTGGACTCATGGTTGTTTCGAAAGATTACAGTGTTTTGTGGGCGAACAATGTTCTTAAGAAATACCTGGGCGACGTAGAAGGAAAGCCTTGCTATTCAGCCATTAATCAGCGGGAAGATATTTGTCATGGCTGTGGAGTCAAAGAAATTTTTGAGACTGGAAAAGATTGGGTTGTTCATGAACAAGTAGTCCCAACTCCTGATGGCAAAGAATTCTGGTTACTGATTACTGCAACTGCGATCAGAGATGAAAATGGAGAAATTGTTGCTGCATCTGAAATGTCTTGGGACGTAACTGAACGCAAAAAATTTGAGGACATCCTAAAAGAGAGCGAAGAAAAGTTCAGGACAATTTTTGAGGGCGCAACTGACGGCATCGCTGCCATAGAACCTGAAACAATGAAGCTTGTTTTCGCTAATCCCCAGATGACCGAAATAACTGGTGATACTTACGACAATTTGCTCAAATCATCTATTAGTGACTATGTTCCAAAAGATGAGATACCCGCGACAATAGAACGGTTCCAGAAGCAGTTGTCAGGAAAACTGGACGTTGTCAGAGATCAGCCAATTCTGAGGAAAGACAATACAAGAGTCTATGTTG
>CAZYJH010000001.1:0-37335 GCA_964647775.1 uncultured Candidatus Bathyarchaeia archaeon | reverse complement strand
GATTCAGGAAGTCATCGAGGGAGAAGTTGTGGAAATAGCGGAGTTCGGCGCCTTCATCCGTATAGGACCTGTTGACGCGCTCCTTCACGTGTCTCAGCTGATGGATGATTACATTTCCTATGATGAGCGACAAGGAGTGCTGATGGGAAAAGAAACGAAGCGGCAACTCAAGACTGGCGACCGTGTGCGGGTTCGCATAACAGCTGTCTCTTTGGGTCGTAGCGGAGGTTCCGGCAAGATAGGTGTAACTGCTAGGCAGCCTTTTCTTGGAAAGATTGAGTGGATTCAGAAGGATGTGGAAAAGTCGGAAGGCGCTGATGCGGAAGTGTCAGGCGAGGCTAAACAGGAAGGAGCATCAAAGAAATGACAGATAAAGCGTGCCGCGAGTGCCACTTGATATCCGATGGTTCTATTTGTCCCAGCTGTAACACCAGCAACCTAAGCGACGACTTCTCTGGCATAGTTGTAATCATTGACCCTGAGGGCTCGGCTATTGCCCGCGCCATGGAAGTGAAGAAGAAAGGGCACTACGCGCTACGAGTAAGGTAGGTAACCAGAATTCGTCTCCTAACCGATGACCTGCGTAAGGAACTGAAGGAGCCTCAGGGGCTACTGATTGCAGGTTCCTTTCAGGAGACAATGAAGAGGCTGAAAGAGCTTGTTGAGATAGCAAAGCCTTCATTAATTATTTCTGTGGGTGACATAGTTTCATCTCACATACTTGAACACGGCATCTCTTTGGATGTTCTGGTGGTTGACAACAAGACGATGCGGAAACCAATCCAGCCCATAGTTGTTGATGTTGACAAGACATTTTATGCATCTAATCCTCCGGGAGCCATAACTGACGAGGCTTGGGCTGCGATACGGCAAGCTATCGAAGAGAAAGGGCGAACAAAGGTGATTATTGATGGCGAAGAGGATCTGCTCACCATTGTGACTGTGTTGTCTGCGCCCGCTGGTGCCTTTGTGGTTTATGGTCAGCCTCAGGTGGGAGTTGTTGTGGTTAAGGTTACCGAGGAAGCGCAGGAAAGGATGCGGCGTATCGTGGATTTGATGGAGGATTCTTCGAAAAGCTAAAGTACGGCGAATGTGTCAAATCACCAACCTTCGGAAGTGTGTTAATGAAGCTTAAAATCGTCTCGAAAAAGCAGAATCCTCTAATAAAAAGAACGGAAGTAACCTTCAGCATCGAACATGACCAGAATGGAGGCACTCCAAGCCGCGCTGAAGTTAGGACACAGCTTGCAGCCCTGCTGAAAACAAAGCTTGAGTTGATTTATGTTAAAAAGTTAGAAACAAAAACGGGCACAATGGTTGCGGTCGGCGAAGCTAACGCCTACGATTCACTTGAGCAGGCTAAGCTCATTGAACCTGAGCATATACTCGCCAGAAACGTAGTCCCAGAAAAGCCTGAGGCGCAAGCTCCAGAAGAATCAGCAGAGGAAGAAGAGGAGGAAAGTTAAGTTGCCGAAAAAAGAAGCAGCAGAAAAAGCACCAAAAAAGAAGAAGCGAAGTGGAATAGCTTCATACTACCAAATTGAAGGAAATGGAGTCAAAAGACTGCGTCCCAGCTGTGAACGGTGCGGACCCGGATACTTCATGGCGGATCACGGTGACCGTTTCACGTGTGGACACTGCGGTTTAACTCGATACAAAGAGCAGCCCTAAATTAGCCAAGTTTTAATAGTGAAGCTTGGCATACCGTGATTAGGGCGGACGGTCTGAAGATGATTAATGTAAGAGTTTTTGTGAAAAACATTTCCGCTGAAAATTTCTGGGACATCGGAAAGCCCATCCCCCCTGTTCAGATATCCACCAACCTTAACGTTGTTGGAATCAACAAGAAAGAGGACGAGATGCTGGAGGTTCCCTTTGTTTTCACAATAAATTACACTCCGGGCGTGGCTCAAATCAGCCTAAAGGGGAAAAGCCATGTGACAGGGTCAGAGGATGAACTGGAGCAGATTCTTAAGGAGCATAAAGAAAAGAAGCCTCCTCCACCCATTATCCTCCAGTCCATATCTAACATTGTTTTCTTGGAGTCTGTGCTCATATGCCGAACCCTAAACATTCCCCCGCCCATTCCACTCCCAAAAATTGGTCCAGCCCCAAAAAAGAAACAGTCTGAACCAACATACAGAGCCTAAACTAGCAGACCACAATTTTTGACAGAAAAAAACTTCCGTAGCGTTGACCCCACACACTGGAAGCCACGCTTTCGGATACAGCAAAAACTTGAGTGACTACGTTTTTGTGCTTTGTCACGTTTCTACTTCAGCGGCACATACATTGAAGACCTGGATGCGCCGATACCTGGAGAACCGTGCCTCACTGGCTTGTTGGTGATGGCAAACTCTCCCAAGTAGCAGCCAACCATTTCTGGCACAATATCCACTGACGTGAACTCTTTTCCGTTGTGAATCAGAAGAGTGACTCCCACCATTTCCGGCAGGACTATCATGTCGCGGGCGTGGGTTTTGGTTGACGCTTTTTCTCCTTCAGTCTGACTTTTTTTTGCTGTTCTGATGTTCTCTAGGAGTGTCCTCTGTCCCGGGCTGAGTCCCCGCTGTAGGCTTCGACGCTGCCGCGACGGAAGCAACTTGATGAACTCGTCCATGGACATGCCTTGCAGCTCCTCAATCGAATGACCGCGATACATGAATTCTTTTTTTGGCATATTCTGCTCACTCACCCCCTTTTGCGTAACTGGATTTATTAAACATTTCTAACGCCGACTCAGCCTGCCTTTCATATTAGGAGCCTAATAACAGAAGATTGTTGAAAACAGTATTTTTTCTGTTAACCCACTTCTTTAGGGACATTAAAGTGGGAATTTCTTCCTGCACTGACGTATTCTCCTCCAAGCTCTCGTATAATGGACGCGATTCGAGCGAAATTGTCAGAACCCAGAAACCTCCGCGGCTTCACAACAATGAATTTTCCGATATCCTCAAAAAGCAACATGCCCGCAAGTTCTGAAGAAAACGCTTGCTTAACATCGTTGATGTCGCGATGTTTCGCTGATGGCGCAGCAGAAACCGCTGGAGCGGCGGCTGGACGAGTTACTGCTTTAAGGGACTTGGAAACTTCGGCGAGGTCCCCTGAGATTACGTTCAGCAAGCTGAGGAGTTCATCAACTTTTCGGGCTAATTCTTGGATGTTTACCTTTTCTTCCCCCATTAACATTGCCTCCACACAACTGTTTTAGAATATGTTACTCATTTGTTTTGTCCTTATCTCGGTAATGTTTAGAGTATTCACTGTCTATACAGAAACCTTTTCTGCAGTTTACGGCAGACAACAAAATGCTGGCGCACAAACCAAAAATGCAAATGACCAACTTTTGTTTGCTATGGATTTTATGGCCTATTCAATCGGGTACATGCCTTCGTTAAGGACAAAAAGGGAACAACGGAAAGAAAAGCCTACTTTACTATCACCACTGGGCATGAGGCTTTATCTACAACTCGGGAGCTGACACTCCCAAGAGCGGACATTCTGCCACCCAAGCCCCTGCTTCCCATGACAATCATGTCAAACTTGCCGTTTTCCGCCCTGTTAACAATTTTTTCGTCAGGAGTCCCCTTCTCGAACCGCGTTGCTACATTGAATTCAGGCTTTTTCTTTTTAACGACTTCCTGCGCCTTAGACAGTATTTCCATGAAGCAGGTCTCTAGTTCTCGGGCACAGTCTGCAATGGCTTCTGATTTAATCACGGAAATGGAGTGGGAATACAAAAAGACTGGTGGCGCGACCGTTAGTAGCTCAAGTTCAGCTGAGGTTATTTCTGCTAATTCAAGCGCAAAATTTAATGCATGTTGTGATGGCTTGGAACCATCGATTGCGACTAGAATTTTTTTAATCAAAATGGTTCACCAAGATGTGAAATTGTTAAGGCATATAATAAACTTTCTTGGGACCCTCCGAGAAGCGCAAATTTGCCCCTACTGTTCCTCTAGCGCGGCGTCAACATCAGAGGTTAAGCATCACTACAACTTTTTTGAAGTATGCATGTAATCGTGGATTACTGGTTTCAGCGTGTTCTTGATTCAAGAACTCGTTGCAGACACAACCTAAACCTGCCTCCTTTTTGATGGAACCCAACTTTTCGCAACATTTGTCAAAATGTTCGCAACACAAACAAAACTCCCTGTACATCTCGAACCCTAACGCGTTTCTAATTAACGAGGCAGCCCATTCCGGATGCTCCAGAATGTAGTCGTTAATTTCTATGATGGAAACTTTCGGCTTGAAGTGGAGCCTTTTTAAATCCTCAATCCAACTCAAAAAACGTTCCCCCAGTATATGTTAAGGGAATCTTAAAAGAAAAAGGTTATTGATGTTCAGAGGCGCTGACTGGCTACGGAAGCTGGAATGCCAAGCTTTTTTAGAATTAAATAGATGCTGAACATAGATAGGCAGTAGACCAGAGATGTTGGAGATTGACGGCAGCCAGAAAAGCGGTAGCGGAACAATATTACGGTTATCCATCGCCCTAGCAACTATCCTAAAGGAACCGCTGCACATTTACAACATCCGCCATAAACGCAGACAGCCTGGACTGCGCCCTCAGCACCTCGAATCAGTATTGACCGCAGCGAAACTCTGCAACGCTGAAACTGAAGGCGCAAAGCTGGGTTCCCGTGAGCTGTGGTTCAAGCCGAACGGCATCGTAAACGGCGAAGTGAAGGCTGAGATAGGTACTGCAGGAAGCATATCCATGCTGCTTTTGACGGTTCTGCCGATCTGCGCCTGCGCCAAGGGCGATGTTAGAGTTCATGTTGTTAATGGCGGCACGGACGTTCGCCACGCTCCCACAATTAATTACATGAAACATGTGCTCTTACCCATGCTTGAGCGGATGGGGCTACATGCTTCCTTAACTGTCAAAAGGTTTGGGTACTATCCTAAGGGCATGGGCGAAGTCATCCTGAACGTCAACAATGGCTCCAAACTCGGTGCCCTTTCCATAAGGGATTTCGGCGAAATAGACGAGATTGTGGGCGTTTCAGTTTGCACGTTTTTAGAGAAACAGAGGGTTGCAGAGCGGCAAGCTGAAGCAGCCCTGATGGTTCTTAGAAATCACGGTTACGACGCAGAGATTCGTGTCGTTAATGACAGTTCTAATCCTCTTCAGAAGGGCAGTTCCATGGTATTATGGGCGAAAACAAGCAAAGGCGCCCTACTTGGAGGAGACGCCATAGGCGAACTGCGGAAGCAAAGCGAGGCTGTAGGCAGAGAAGCAGCAGAAAATCTGTTAAAAGAAATTGAAGTCCATGCTACGGTAGATGTTCACCTCGCGGACATGCTTGTGCCCTACGTTGCACTGGCAAAGGGCACCTCAACATATATAACACGAAAGATTACAGACCACATAGACACCAACATTTGGTTGGCTGAAAAAATTTTAGGCACAAAAATTGAGGTCACGAAGCTTGGGGACATCTATGAAATCAAGAAAAACTGAACTACCAATGATACCGTGTTTTCAGACAGAAAGAAGCTTTAGCTGATTACATTAAACATAGAACAGGAGAAATCTGGCTGATGTCTGAGGAACTGAAGAAAAAAGGATGGGTTAAACGCACCACAATCGATGAACCTAGATTAAGCGAGATTGTTGACGAATACGAAACGTTAGGCTTCGAAGTTCGCTTGGAACCAGTAAACCTTGACGAGTTAAATGAGGGGTGCAGAAGATGCTACGGAAGCAACGTTGACAGATTCAGAACAGTTTACGTAAGAAAAAGGCGTGGCTGAGTCCTGTTTTTTAGCAGCGCATAAGGTAGATTGGTTCTTCTAAGCCAAATTCTTTGCCACACGATTTCAGGAGCCTAAGATATTCTGTTCTGGCTTCATCTCTTCTTCTTCCCTTCAAGTGAAGAAGCTCCTTTTCCAGCAGCTCTATTTGAGATTTCAGGTCCTCGGTTCTTTTTTCGGTAGACGTTCTGTTTCCCCCTCAAAAAATGAGAGCAAATCTTAATACACAATATACATTCACTGCCTGATATTTAAACGTAGCACAGTTCAAATCTGTTCAGCTCAGATGCATCAGGTTTTGGAGCCAAAATCTTTTTAGATTAAGTGGGAATAGACTTTAATAATAGATGTCTAGTCAAAAAGGAATCGGCATAAACAGAAAAAAAGCTGCAGCATACATCATTGTTCTGCTAGTAAGTTTGAGTATCGCAGCAATAATTATTGAAACCAGCCTAAACAGCAGCAACAGCGTCAAAATAGTCCGTGTTGCCTGTATCGGCGACAGCATAACGAATTGTGGTTATCCAAACATGCTGCAGACCAGCCTTGGAGCCAATTACACAGTGAGAAACTTCGGTTCCAACAGTTCAACAGTGTTGCTTAACACAGAAAAACCATATATGTACCAAGTTGAGTTCACACTAACGAAACATTTTCTACCTGACATTGCTGTTGTCATGCTTGGAACTAACGATGCCCGCGCAGACCATTTCAAATCAATCGACAATTTTGTTCATGACTACCTCCTGCTAATCAATGAACTTCAAGCGCTTGAAAGTAAACCAAAAATTTTTCTCGTGAAACCTCCCCCAATTTTCGATAACGCGTTTGACCTAAAAAACGTGAACTTGGTTGAGGGGATAATCCCGCGTATTGAGCAGATAGCAAACCAGGAAGGTTTGAGTATTATCGATGTTTACGCGGTATTGGAAAACCATCCTGAGTATTTTCCAGATGGTGTACATCCTAACAGCGACGGCGCAACAATCATAGCCAACGAAGTTTACAATGCAATTCTTTCCAGTGAAACATCTTAACTCACAGTTTTTTGTTGCATCCTTTAGCCGATGAGTGCCCTCAATACAGGCACTTTTTTCAGTAATAGGACTAAGCCAAGAGTGCTGAAAAGCGTTAGTGCTGTTATTAATGGAATTTCAATAATCGGATTTAGTGTTTCAAAGCTTAATGTGAAACCAAAGAAACCCCTTTCAAATGACTCTAAAATTATTATATGAAACAGAAAAATGGGTAAAGTATTCGCGCTTATTGCTTTTACAATGCGACTAAGAGTTGTGTGATTTTTTCCTGGCCAGTCTCGATGGAACTTCAATAGAATCAAAAACAAAGCGAATGACCCTATAATTATATTTGCTGATAGATAATCAAAAAAATAGTTGTTACATTGCATACAATCTAAGGGATAATTCATTAACCAATTGCCAAATACTGTCCAAACAAAACTTATGATTAATAGCGCATACAATATGGCAGACCGCAACTTTACCCTCTTCAAGTATGATCCTAAAACAAAGTAGCCTAGCCAACCGCTGAGTACAAAGGTAATGGGGTTTAAAGTGTGACCAGTACCCATTTCTATAAGAGGAATTATTGCCACGCCAATAAACCAAAGCAAACATAGGTAGCGAACAACCTCCCGCCTACCAGCTATTATTACTCTCAAAATTGGAGTAACCAAATAAATGCCAACTATAAGATAAATAAACCAAAAATGATAGTAAGCGCCGCCAAATATGCTAAAAAGTATGCCTTCCGCAACATTAAACAAAGTAACAGGTGTTTGGGTTATGAAAAAACTCCATGTAAGATAAACTGCACTCCAAAAGACAACGGCAAATCCAATACGCCTTAACCGTTTCTTAAGAAACACTGTTATTGGCTCATTGAGTTTAGTACGTTTAAGTAATAAGGCACCACTTAACATAACAAACAATGGAACGCAAGGTAGAGCTAAGCTTTTATAAACAACTGCAGTCCACCAGTAAGCCTCTGGCACAGAAGACGCCTGTAATGTGGCATTTGCTGCATGAAGTAGTATAACTAAAGTAATTGCCAAGGTGCGAATAAGGTTATCTGGAACAAAACTCCTCTTACTTGAATCTAAACTATCCCTTTCCAATCAAATACGTCCTTAGGTTAATTATGGAATTTCAGAGAGTACTATCGGCACGCACAATCCAAACGCGAATACCGACTTCATTTATTTTCCACTTATTAATGTTGCTCTTGCAAACAAAAGCTTCAAAATATGGTATTAACTCTGGAGATGAGAAAACAAAATGGTTATAAGCCGCCTTCATTGCTCAGCATTACGAGGATAATTTCGTGAGTTTATGGAAACTTCGTTTTTCCCTGATTGGAACCTTAGCACTCATTATTGGATTGTCCACGCTTTTCTTCACAATCATTATGGCTTTAGCAGGCGTTAATATGCTGCTTTTGCCCTTCATCGTGGTCATCTTCAATGTAGTCCAGTGGCTCATAGCCCCATACATCATAGACGCTATGTACCGAGTGAAAGAAGTCAAAGCTTCAGAGGATCCAGCTTTACATGAGATGGTTGAACGACTGAGCAAAAAAAGCAGAATCAAAACTCCGAAACTCATGAAAGCCCAAATGTCGATACCTAACGCCTTCGCCTATAGTTCACCTATCGCAGGAAGCAGAGTTGCGGTGACAACTGGACTTCTGGAAACCCTTGAAGCAGAAGAGGTGGAAGCCGTAATAGGTCATGAGTTGGGTCACCTGAAACATAGAGACGTCCAAGTTATGATGTTCGTTTCCATTCTACCAGCAATATTCTACTTCATCGGCTACTCGATGCTCCTCTCTTCCATGTTCAGCCGCAGAGACAGCAGAGACAGCGGAGGAGCCGTAGTTATCGGACTCATAAGCATCGTCCTATACTGGATACTCACCCTCTTCACACTCTACCTAAGCCGAATACGAGAATACTACGCTGACCGCCACAGCGCATCCATCGTCGAGGATGGCCCCCGAAAACTTTCTGAAGGATTGGCAAAAATTGTGAACTCGACAACCAGAGTGAAACGAAGCCGCCGCAACACAGGTGGCTCAAATTCCTTCAAGGCGCTATTCATCTCCGACCCAGACAGGTCAGAGGTCGATTCTGCAGCATTAACAAGTTTAGGGAGCGGCATGGGCGACAGGAAGCTTGTTGAAGAGGTTCTGCGAAGAAAAATAAACGCCTTCGACAGAGTAATGGAAATCTTTTCCACTCACCCCAACATTGTGAAGCGGTTGAGGGCTCTCCAGAAACTCGATTAAAGGTTGTAGCCAAAGCTCTTCCTGACTTAGACCAGATTTTCTGCGGTTCTCAACAAAAAAGGGGCTGTCACGTCACAAATTAAATAAGTGAAACACGCCCAGAGAACAAAGGGTGAATGGGGAATGGGACTAACAGTTCTGAAGAAAAAGAGCTTCTACGCCTTGGGTGGGGCACTAGGCGTCTTTGGAGTCATGATGCTGCTTATCGTTGTTTGGAAATGGTGGGACGCAGGCGTTTTCTCAAACCCAGCTAATATGGTCCCGGCGATAACCTCAAGTTTTGAGACAGAACTGTTAGGTTCTGGAACGGAAGTGACAATCCTTCACGGCACGATCATAGGGATTGTGTGCCTTATAGCAGGTTCCGCAATTCTGGTCATGAGAAGAGAAAAAATCACAGTCACCGAGGAAGTAACGACACTGCTTGAATGTCCCCTATGCAAAAATCAATGGCAGGAAGCCATGTCAAAAACGCATCTGGAATCTATCGGCTACCCTAAGGTGCGAACTCTTTCTAGACACAGATGCCCCAAATGCGCTAAATTTATTCGCCCAAAAATTGTGAAAACAGGAAATTGAGTCTACGGCAACTAGAAAGTGTCAAGCATCTTTTTCAGCGACTCTGCTTCTTCTCGAAGCACAGCCACTTCGCATTCTAGTGCAACAGCTTTTCCTTCCGCTTCTTTTCTAAGCCGCTCTACCTCTGCCAGAAGCTCACTTTTCTCGTTTTCCAGCATTTCAATTTTCTCCCGCAGGCTCTTCAACGTTACCATCATCTACCCTCAAGTTTGAATCGCCTCCGAAGCGATATAATCGTTATTACAGCCAAAAACATAAGTCAGAATCAGACATATCCGCTGAAGAAAGACTCTTGAAAAACATAAAACAGAAACCTCAAACGTTAGATAACCTTAACTCAGCATGGACAAACAATTCCAGCTAACCCATGAACCGGCAAGTTAGCTCTCGGAGCCAAACAATAATGAAAGAACCAAACACAAGAAAGCCAGTTTCTAGCGCAGGGAACAAACTGGAGTTTGATATTCCCTCATGGAATCAAGTTTACGGGTTACTGCTGAAAGTTGCTGAGACGGTTCAAAGGAGCGGCTTTGAGCCTGACGTAATCGTGGGGGTTTCCAGAGGCGGCTGTATTCCAGCGCGAATAATGTCGGACCTGCTAGAGAATCCTAAACTAGCGAATGTGACAACAGAATATTATGTGGGAGTCGCCGAAACAAAACAGGAACCCAGCATCACGCAGCCAGTCTCTCTTTCAGTTAAGGACAAGAAGGTTCTGGTTGTTGACGATGTGGCAGACACGGGCGAGAGCCTCAAACTTGTAAACTTGCACCTGAAACATCAGGACGCATCTGAAATCAGGATCGCCACCATATACTACAAACCATGGAGTGTCACAGTTCCGCATTACTACCAAAAAGAGACAAGCCACTGGATAGTTTTCCCGTGGGAACGAAAAGAGGCAGTTAGAAAAATTGTTAAAAAATTCAGAGCCGAAGGACAAACCGCTGAAGCTGCAAAAGAAAAACTAATCAGTTCCGGACTAAACAGGGAACTTGCGGAACTGTTCATCAAAGAGGCTGCCGAGGAAGAACCATGACCAAAAAAGCGGAAGAAACAAACATGCAAATCATAGTAGTTGGCTTCAGGAACGTCCAGATAGACGACATCAACGCCTTCCTTGAACACTTCAAAAAAACAAACACAGGAGCCGCTGTCCAGTTTTTCGACGCAAAACATGTAGCAGGTCCCCAACATCTGTATTTTGCTGCCGTACATGCCCTGAACGCCTTCAACAAAAACATAAACATATCAAACAACTTGGCGGTTGAGGCGCTCCTCTACGCTTCTGCACAAAGACAGATAACAAAAGCCGTGAAGATGCTGGGAATCAAGCAGAACACTTCAGAAGTGGCAGCTTTGATAATGCCAGAAAACAGCTACAACAAAACGGACAGCTTAAGCCTAGTCACCGAAACAGTTCCCGGCGAACGAGACGACAGCACACTAGAATTAACAGACGAAAAAATGGGGAAAATCAAGAAGCTGTTCAGGATTTCTGACCATGAATTCGAGTCTAAACTAGAGAAAGAGGGGCTAGAAAAAGAGGCGCTAACTGATTTGGTGATTGAACGCATGGCACTGTTAGTCACCAAGAGCTAAAGCATCTAAGAGCTCTTCAAGACTTACGGGACCCTCCCGGAGGATTCGGAGTTTTTTTGCAGTCAAATCAGCCACTGTCGACGGCATCCCATGAGCGGTGGCTCCACCATCGAGAACAACATCCACCATACTCTTCAAATCTTCAGACATTTCCTGAACTGCCCGCGGAGGCTCTTCTCTTGACATGTTGGCGCTTGACCCCACCAGAAGACCGCCAGACAAACGAATCAAATCAAGAGCAACATCATTGTCTGGTATTCTTAAGCCCACAGAATCCCAGCCGAAGGTGACAACATCTGGAAGCGCAGACTTCTTAGGAAAAACCATTGTAAGAGGTCCAGGCCAAAACTTTGAGGCAAGCCGCTTCCCATTCAGAGAAATAAAGGCTATCTTTTCGGCGTCGCCGATGCTAGATGCCAATACTGGCAGAGGCTTGTTTCGTTGGCCCTTCACGGCTATAAGTCGCTTCACAGCTTCAACATTAAGGGGGTCGCAGCCTAGCCCGTATACGGTTTCGGTTGGGTAGACAGCCAAGCCGCCGCTTCTTACAATCTGGGCTGCCGCCTTAATGTTGGTTTTTGTTGCTTTCAGAAGTTTCATGTTTTCGTCAAATCGGATATAGTGAAGACTCTATTAAGCTTCTGCCCACCTTTCCTACCTGCAGCATATGCGCTAACAAGAAAGGGGAAAAGAAAAAAGGAAAAGGGGGGAGGGACTGCTTGTTTTGGGGTCTATCTTGCGCGTGACCTGACTCTTGGTTCAAGGAGCGTCCAGAGCCACTCCACGAATTCTCGCAGGTTTTTGGTTTGGATGTACACGTCTCCGGGACCTCTTATCTCTGTGACCAGCCCCTCGCCGCCAAGGATAGTTGATTTTAGTCCTCCGAACTTTCTGACGTTATAGTTGCAAGTGTCGCTGAATGCCACAAGATGGAAGTTGTCGACGATCAGTGATTTGCCTGCTTCTATGGTGTGTTTGTCGATGGCTCCGAAAGTGTTGATGAAGAGTTTGCCTTCCCCTGAAACCTTAATCATGAAGAGCCCCTGCCCGAAGATTCCTTTAGTGAATCCTTGCCATTTCATGTCCAAGTCCACTTGTTGGGTTGATGCGATGTATGAGGAAGATTGTATGATGTAGCCTTGGTTTGGCTTGACCTCCAGTGTTTCGATGTCGCCGACCGGAGCAGAAACGAAGGCAACTTCGGCGGGTGTGCTTTTTGCCGTGTAATCGTTTACAAAGAAGGATTGTCGTCCTAGGATGGCGAGTCCCAAGGTGCCTATGAGGCTCTTTTCTCGTTTGCGAGTGTTGATGTCTATGTTGGGTTCCATGTAGGTCATGGCGCCAGCTTCGGCAGTTATAGTTTCGGTGGGTTCCAATTTGACAACAAGCATTGAGTATGAGGGTTTATATTTGATTTCGTAATCCAATTTATTTCACCGCCTAAATTTTGGTAAAAACTTTTTTTCACCCATCAGCTAGGCAACATAACTTTTGTGTTTTTCAGATTTAAAAGTATCCTCAACATTTTCTGAAGCCATGAGCGGTTCTACATTCTAGAACAACCTGTTCTAAAACGTGGCATTATATCAACCGAGCCCCCAGCTATAGGACGCAAAAACTGAAAGGTGAAAAAAGGTGAATAAACTATCTGTAGTGCTTGTCGTCATAGCCGTAGCATCTCTCTTAACTGCTACAGCCCTTGGATTACAAAATGGAGTCAAGCCACAACCACAAGGAACTGAGCCAGAACCTCCAGAATTTGCACGAGACACAGCCCTAGGCTACATTCTGCAGACACATCAAGAAGTTGGCGCCCTACCTGTTCCATCTTCATGGGAAACACAGAACCTGACTCCCGGACTTCTGGGCGCATCCAATCTGCAATACACTGGCGATGGCTGGAACGTAACTGTTAGCTACCCAGTTGTGCTGGAACCCACATACACTGTCGAAGTTGAATACACAGGCGAAATCTGCTTCCAATGGGCTGGAACAGTCAGTCAAAACTGGACTGTTACTGAAACGAACTTTACGGTAGTTCAGTAATGGCGCCAGTACCTTTCTCTTTTTTGTGAGTTTAAAGCTGAAAACAAGTGAACTTAGCGGTCTCGCTGTTCAGATTCAAACAGCAAATTATTATTCTGCATCTTTTATTTTACGTTACAAAGGATATTGATGGAAGATGGTTCGAATAGCGGTTCTCGACGAAGAACGATGTGAATCCAAACGTTGCGGCAGACCATGCTACCGTTTCTGCCCGCCAGTGAGAAATAAGATTGAGGCGGTCGTATTCGAAGGCGATAAGCCCAAAATCGTGGAGAGCCTATGCGTAGGCTGCGGCATCTGCGTAAGGAAGTGCCCCTTCAAAGCCATCTCCATAGTCAACTTGGCGGACGAACTGGAAACAGATTGCAGCCACAGGTTCGGACCCAACACCTTCAAGCTTTTTCGGCTTCCAACACCTTCCGCAGGCGTAGTCCTAGGCTTACTGGGACAGAACGGCATAGGAAAAACGACAGCACTCCACATTCTTTCTGGAGAAATCAAACCGAACCTAGGAAATTATGATGCGCCTCCAGATTGGGCGGAGCTGATTCAGCATTTCCGCGGCTCAACACTCCAAGATTATTTCCAGCGGCTTAGCGAAGGAAACATGAAGGTTGTTCACAAGCCCCAGTATGTGGACAGGATATCGCGGGTTGTCTCCGGCGAAGTAGGGGCGCTTCTAGAAAAAGTGGACGAACGCAACAAGTTGAGTCAGCTTGCCGAAAAACTTCAACTTGAAACCGTCTGGAACAGAGAACTGAAGGTTCTAAGCGGGGGAGAGCTTCAGCGGGTTGCTGTCGCCGCTTCTATCTGCAGAGACGCAGATGTTTACCTCTTTGACGAGCCGGCCAGCTACTTGGATGTGAAGCAGCGGCTGCAGGTCGCCAGGGCTATTCGGACACTCAAAGAGGACGGAAAAACAGTTATTGTTGCAGAGCATGACTTGGCGATTCTCGATTATCTGTCTGACCAAATCTGCATATTTTATGGTGACCCCGGAGTTTACGGCGTAATCTCCCATGTCCACGGAGTGAGAGTTGGAATAAACATTTACCTTGAAGGGTACATTCCTGACGAGAACGTACGCTTCAGAAAGGATTCCATAATCTTCCACGTGAAGCCTCCATCCGCCGGATTGACCATCGGCGAGTCACTGCTGCAGTGGAACGAAATCAAGAAATCCTTTGGCGAGTTTGAGTTTCAGGCGGCGCCGGGAGAGGTGAAACGGGGCGAGGTGGTTGGAATATTTGGACCCAACGGGATTGGAAAAACCACCTTTGTGAAGATACTTGCCGGAATAGAGAAGGCAGATTCTGGAGAAACATCCGCGGAGGATGAACTGAAAGTAAGCTATAAGCCCCAATACATTTCGCCTCAGTTTAACGGAACCGTTGAAGAACTGCTGAAAGAGGCGGCTGCCAAAGAGTTTGGAACAAGCCTGTATCACAGCCAGATTCTGCAGCCCCTCAAAATTCCTGTGCTATTAGACCGTGACGTGAATGAGCTGAGCGGAGGGGAACTTCAGAGAGTCGCCATCGCCGCGTGCCTGTCCCGAGAAGCGGAGCTATACCTTCTTGACGAGCCGAGTGCCTACTTGGACGTAGAAGATAGACTTTCCGCCGCGCGAACAATTCGGCATGTAATCGAAAACAGGAAAGTAACAGCTTTCGTGGTGGAGCATGATGTGGTGACGCAGGATTTCATAGCTGACCGCCTCATGATATTCACTGGAGAGCCTGGAGTTCGCGGTTTTGCTAAGCCGCCAACAGACCTTCGTAACGGCATGAACAGCTTTCTCAAGGACATGACAATCACCTTTAGGCGAGACCCGCAGACGAAGCGCCCCAGAGTAAACAAGGAAGGATCTAGGCTGGACAGGGAACAGAAAGAGATGGGCGAATACTACTACCTAAGCGCAGAAGATTAACAACGGACTAGCCTTTTGGACAGTATCTGCTTGATTCTTATCCATTTCTATTTTTCATTCTTTTTACGACAGAAAGTTTTTGTTTTCGTCGCCGGAGACGCTTTACTGACGAGTACTCATCTATAGAAGACACGGCTTCTGTTTTAGCAATTATTAATGCCAATTTTTCCAAGTTAAAGCCTCTAAATATTCATTTCAGACTCGGTATCAATAAAGCATTTTTTGTCAAGGTTTCTTGACCTATGAACTGTGCAGTTTAGTCAAGATTTCTTGACCAACAGTAAGTGCTACCGTTTATCGAACAAAAAGAGGCAATCATGGTTGTGTTGTGCTTGTTAGCAACGTTTCGGTTTGGTTGAACTGTTCTATTTCGTCTAACATGCTATCAGTCTGGTTCAGGAGCATGCTTTCCAGTTCTCGTATCCGGTCTATTTGTGGCGCATCATCGGTGTCGATTGTCTGCTCACAGGTAACAACAGCATATTCCACAACAACACAGGCAAGTATCACCGAGGAAGTTACAAAAAGTAATGCCACTACACTTGTTTGCATTTCCACCCACACCCGCCAACCTGAAAGGGGTATTGTTTTATATTATACGTTATTCTAATCCGAAAGCTATTGTTTATCCAACGGTATTTCGGTTTTCAAATTAAGTCGAAAAAAGGACACATCAGACAAAAACGCTTTGACTGGGCAACGTAGCCGAAAATATAATATTGCCAGCACTATGAGGTAATCAGGAAAGGACGGCTCTGTCATGGATTCAGAACGTTTCGAATGCCAAGTAATGGACTGGAACTACTTTTACAATTTAGCCAGAAAGGTAGCAGACAAAATCAACAGTTCAGGCTACAAACCAGACATCATAGTAGGTTTAGCACGTGGAGGCTGGGTGTTAGCACGGATTCTCTGCGATTTTGTGGGCATAAAAGACCTTGTCAGCTTAAAGGTTGAACACTGGGGCGTAACCGCAACACCAGACGGAACAGCCAAACTGAAACATCCACTAAACGTTGACTTGACTGGAAAAAAAGTGCTAGTAGTAGACGACATCACAGACACCGGCGAAAGCATGCGCGTAACAGTCGAGTACCTTAAATCTTTGAATCCATCCGAAATCCGAACTGCTTCTCTGCAGCATCTAACCTGCGCCAAATTCAAGGCAGACTACGTTGGCGAAGTGCTGCCGTGGAGATGGGTGATATTTCCCTGGAACTTCACAGAAGACATGTGCACCCTAATTCCGAAAGCATGCAAGCGCCTAAAGGTAGACCTTGATGGTGACATTGACGTTACGCAAATCAAAAATGAACTGAAACAGCTGCACACTATTGACGTGCCTGAAGAGACCGTAGCGGATATGCTGAAAGAGATTAAGCGACGAAACCAAAAGAACCAATCATGAATTTACGAAACCAAGATTTTCTCACAGGTAGGGCTTACATTAGGGCATCTTTCAGGGCTGAACCACATTTGCACGTTCTGGTTTTCGGCATTTGCGGAAGCGCATCCAAAATCAGCTTCTTCAAATCTTCGTTACTCTTTTTGGCTTTCTCTATTACCTCTTTCGTAGAAACTGGACTCTCAGCCCACACATCATAGTCAGTAACTATCGAGATTGAAACGTAGCACAGCTCTGCTTCTCTAGCTAAAACGCATTCAGGATAAAGGGTCATGCCCACCACATCCGCTTTCCACATCTGAAAAAGTCGGGATTCTGCTCTGGTAGAAAATCTTGGTCCTTCAATACAAACGTATGTTCCCCCATCTTTAATGTCTAAGCCCAGTTTCTGGCCGGCTTTGATGAATAATGGTCGAAGCTGTTCACAGAAGGGGTCTGCCGCGGACACGTGGCATACTTGTCCTCCTTCATAGAAGGTGTCTAACCGTTTCTTGGTTCGGTCAATGAACTGATCTGGA
Source organism: uncultured Candidatus Bathyarchaeia archaeon (assembly GCA_964647775.1). Lineage (GTDB taxonomy): Archaea > Thermoproteota > Bathyarchaeia > Bathyarchaeales > Bathyarchaeaceae > Bathyarchaeum. Next base: position 20,189 of record CAZYJH010000001.1, on the reverse strand, counting down.
ACAACAAAAGTTCCTGGACCATAATCCTCCCGCAGACTTCCTACTGCCGCTGAGGCGATTACTCTTTTTACGCCTAACTGTTTTAGCGCCCACACGTTAGCGCGGTAGTTTACTCTGTGAGGGGGAATCGTGTGGTTTCTGCCATGTCGGGGGATAAACGCCACCTTAACGTTCTTGTAGACTCCCATGGAAACGAGGTCAGAGGTTTCACCGAAAGGAGTGAAAACCTTAATCTCTTTAACATCCTCAAAATTATCTTGATCATAGACGCCTGTTCCGCCTATAATTCCTATTTCCGCAGTTTCGGTCACAGCCATACCAACGCTTCCTATATTGTCTAAAGAATAACACAAAGAAATCATTTAAAAGTAATTGTGGACTTCCAAACAGCTGTTGCGTATCATAGCACACGCAAACGTTATCTTTCCTTAACTACATCTACATTATTCGAGGAATCAAAGTTTGAAGATGCTTAAAGTGCTCATAGTTTACTACAGCCAAACAGGCAACACAGAAAAAATGGCTAGGGCAATTGAAGAGGGGGCAAAGTCGGTTGTGGGAATTGAAGTGGAAGTGAAATATTTTGTTAGACCTGAAGAGTTGGCAGAGGCAGATGCCATAATTCTTGGGATGCCCACATATTACCATGACATTGGCATAGACATGAAGAACCTCCTAGAAACTGCATCAAAACAAGAGATAAACCTGAAAGGCAAGGTGGGAGCAGCCTTCGGATCATACGGCTGGAGCGGAGAAGCCCCGAACATGCTGGTGGAGATCATGAAGAACCGATTTGAAATGGATGTCGTTGAACCTGCTCTGCGGATAAAATATAATCCAGACAAAAAAGGTTTAGAAGAGTGCCGCAACCTTGGAAAAACCGTTGCCGAGAAAGTTTTGAAGACGAGTCTAAGTTAGGAAGATGCTGGTCACATTTCTGCTTTTGAGTCTATATAGGGTTAGATAGCCGTGACGCATCAAATTGTGGCTACATAGATTCAATAGAGGTACATATACTATTTTGGAAAAATATTTAGATTTAGTTAAATATCTTTTTAGTACATATAAGTAAAAAGTATAAGTAAAAAGGGTAATAAAACGAGCTTTTCAGCTCCGTGACACAAAGTGAAAAACAAATTTTTTTGTTAAGTTTCAAACGTAAAGTGGAGGTGAAAAAATGAATATGGAATATGGAGACAGAATTCGAGTCAACCCTAAAATTGGAATAGCAATAGTCCTGATTCTGGTGCTGCTAGTATCCTTCTTAGCGGTCTTTTTCACAAGCATGTGGGTGAACGTACCCGTAGGCAACGCAGCTGTAATGGTTGATCCTGTAGGCGGCAAAATCAGCGGACCAGTCCTAGGTCCAACTTGGGCAACGAAGGCTCCTTGGGTAAGCGCCGTCCAAATCAAAGTTGCGGTAGACACTTTGGGAATGTGGGGTGACGGATATGATCCAACAGCAGACTTTCCAACAGTGAAAAGTTTTTCACAAGATCAGCTGGAGATGGGGATCGACATTATGATGAGGTGGAGGCTTGATCCTTCGAAAGTTAAGCAATTGTATGAGAATCTGCCCCAAAAGAACTGGAAAAACGACATCATAGCATCTATTGCACGAGAACAGGTCAGAATAGTCACGAAGGAATTCAACACGATCGAAACGATTGAGAGAAGGGATTTTGTGGCTCAGACAATGCGGGATGCTATCTGGAACAAAATCAGTTCATCAGCGACTCTCGCTGGAGCAATTATAGACTTTGAGTTTGAGCTCAGAAACATAGGGTACCCAGCAAAGTATACATCAGCCATCGAGGACAAACTGGTTTCGGAACAGCAGAAGATTCAAGCTGACTTCCAGAGACAAATAGTCGTCATTAACGCCACCGCGAACGCAGAAAAAATAACGATTGAGGCGGCAGCCAGAGCAAACGCTACAGTCATCGAGGCGAATGCGACAAGGCAGGCAATAGAGCTTGTTCTTGAGGCTGCAGGAGTAGACCCAGGTAACGAAACTAGGGTCGCTGAACTCTATCTTGTGGTGCAGACTCTAAAGCAGATAGCTCCTGACATTGACATGCTGATAATGGCTCCTGACGGAACTCCAATACTGTTGCCATCCCCAACAGGCTAAAATAAATAGCCAATAGCCCCTCTTTTTCTCTATTTTTCTTGCGACAACACATCAGCAGTTAGTTGTTGATGACTTTCGCATCATTTGACTAGCTAAGGACTTCAACTTCACGTAAGCCTCATCTGAGCCTCCAGAATTTATAGCCAGTTTTTCGAAGGGGCACACGTCAGTTTTGCTGCGATTCAGGATGTTCGAAACTTTCCGTTCAAACAGACAAACAATATTGTTGTCTTCAAGCACCCTGATTCCCGCCTCGCTGATTGTCACGGCAAAGACGGAAACTAAGCCAGTGTATACACAAAGCTTGGCTGCTGCCACCCCAACAATCTTGTCAGCCGCTGAGGCTGCAACCAAATCTTTATCCTGCTTTTCGATGGCTTCCAGAAAACCGCTTATTCCTTGCTTGCTTGTTTCAAAGATAACCTCTCCCTTCTTCACGATCACTAAACTAAGGTCGTCCTTTAGCAGTTTCAGCTTGGCAAGCTCTAAGTCACGGTTTTCCATAATCATCACTCTGAGTAAACAGTGAGAACCTCAGAAAAACGTTTACCCTTTCGCTTAATGCGAAGACCATTTTCGGGCTTAACGGCATCGAGTTGAGCCTTTTTCAGGAACCAAAAATTATTTGCGTTTATTTCTTGACCTGAATAGTTTGTATCTTTGTAATCGTGGCCAACCAGTTTTTGCATATTTCAGCATGTCTGGGTTTTTCTTAAGCCAATTCATCATGTGAAAAAAGCTTTTTGCCCGTTTGTTGTCTCTTTCTTCAAGAGGTTCGTAACCTAAATTCCTTATTTCATCAAGATAGGAAATTTCTGTGAGGTCCTGTGCTTCTCCTTCCACTTTGACTCGGATGATTCTGTCTTCACCATATTTCTTTTTTAGTTTCTCGATGACATCGTCAAAGATGTAGCCTCTGCAGATGTGAATTTCTTCATCTGGCGTTGGTTTCAACTCAGCAAGTAGTTTGGACGCAATCTTGGAGGCTTGCGTCAGGTATGCTTTTCGCGAAAAAAAGTTGTCTCTAAAATATTTTACGTCAATGACATCGTATGTGAATTCGCGAGTTGAATCACGGAATGCGCCAACAACAGCGCCAAAAAGCAGGTCGCCAGTTCCTGCATCATCCATAATAATTGTCATTCAATGTTCCCTGTTCTTTCAAGGGATTAACTAAGGCTACAATAAAAAGGATACGATAATTTTTGTTTACTGCAACTCTTTGGTTAAGTGTATCGAAAAGCTGAAGTGCCTTTGAAGCCACATTGTAGATGGGGAGGTGAATGGTTATGCCTGTTGTAAAAATTATCGAGTTGATAGGTAGTTCACCAGATGGCTGGAGCGAGGCTGCTCAAAACGCTGTGACTGAAGCAGCGAAGACAATCAAAAACATCAAAAGCGTTCATGTTAAGCGATGCACCGCCAAAATAGAGAACAACAAGATTGTGGAATACAGTGCCAACGTCAAAATTGCATTCATAGTAAAAAGATAAAACGTGACTACTGTTCACAAATCCAAAGTTTTTTCAGAAAGAGAAACACGCAAACAATAATAGATACTTTATCTTCAGAGTAACATCCAACCGGAGATAGAACGCTGTGGGCTTCTTCAAAAGGTTCAGAACACCAAAAACTACAGTCACATTTAAACTTCCCAAAACATCTGTGGCTTTGGGATCAAGCATAAACGGAACAATTGTAGTGTCCTCCGATGAAGAGTTTGACGCCACAGAAATCAGAGCAGAGCTACGATGCATCGAAAAAGTAAGACGCGAAAGATGGGTGTACAATGAACGGCTTCGACGCGACGTTCGGCAAGTATACTGGGATACTGCTACTCTTGTCTCAGAAGATTTGAATGCAAGCGGTTCAATGCATATTGTTCCGGGATTCGAAAAGACGTTTCCACTTAAGGTGAATATTCCTGCTAGTGGACGTGAAACCTTAGATGGAATAGACGCAAGCGTCTCCTGGTTCATCAAAGCCGTGGTGGGGGTGAATGATCGTCCTGACCCCACTGGCGACACAATTGAGCTTCAGATATTCAGGGCTACGGCAGGTGTAGCTAAAGAGGAAGTTGAGATGGTGCCCTGCGAGTACTGCAAAGCGTTGATGCCTGCGACTTCGAGTTCATGCCCTATCTGTGGAGCACCTAGAAAGAGCTAGCTCTGTATTCGTTTTGCATTGAAGATATAAGAGACTGCTGCAAAGGGTATTGTGATGGAAAATGAAGCCGAAAGTCAGAAAACCCACCGAAAAAGAGCAGAAAGAAGCAGAATCATGGTCAATCTGGGAAAAAGAAGAATCAGAGTTTCCTTGGGAATATTTCGAGCAGGAAACTTGCCTGATACTAGAAGGAAAAGCCGTTGTCAAGACCTCGAAAGAAACAGTTGAGTTTGGGGCAGGCGACTACGTTGTGTTCCCTGAAGGACTCAAGTGCACATGGAAAATAAAGCAGAAAATCAGAAAACACTACAAGTTCGGATAAGCCTCACACTGTTTCTTGACTAATTGTTTCATTTCAGTCTTTTTTCATCTGCCTACGCAGGGCTCATGATTTATATCCATTCTTGTAGACTTTGAGAGAGACAAACGTTTTATGATTAGTTCGCTAACGGTTAAGCGGGGACTCAAGTATGGATAAGATTGTTCGGGTTGGAGTCACTTTTCCGCCAGAACTGCTGAAAGACTTGGATAAGATCACCAAGGAAATGGGTTACGAAAGCAGATCAAAAGCAATTCAGGATGCAGTTTCCTCTTTCATCACAGATCAACGGCTACTTCATGAACAGAAGGGAAAAAAGGCAGGCGTATTAGTGATGGTCTATGACCATGACGTCAAAGGATTAGAAGATAACCTCATCGAATCCCAGCATCATCACCGCAACGTCATAAACTCTGTTCTTCATGTTCACTTAAGCGACAAAGAGTGTCTTGAGGCTGTTGCAGTTAAAGGCGAAGCAGATGACATAAGAAAACTTGCTCAAGAACTGGCAACAAGAAAAGGAGTAAAGCAGCTCAGATCAACCATAGTCAGCTCATAAGACGGCTCACCCAAGCATTCTGTTTTTTCAGTTTATTTTCTAAACGCAACTCTCTTTAGTTAAAACGCAAAGAACCCTTTGTCAGCAGGTGCCAATTGCTGCAAAAAAACAGGGTAGAAACTAAAATGTCCGTCAAAAAAGTCCAATTAACAGTTCTAATCGAAGACTCTAAAGGCTCAGTTAAACCTCAGCTCAGAAGCAAGCATGGTCTCTCGTTCTTTATTCAAGCAGAAATTGGCGACGACAAAGTGACGGTGCTGATGGATACTGGGCCATCATCAGAGACGCTTCTACACAATGCGGATGCGTTGGGTGCAAATCTGGAAGATGTTGACGTGATTGTGCTCAGTCATGGGCACTATGACCACACAGGCGGCCTGCATGAAGCCCTGAAACGAATAAGAAAACGTGTCCCAGTTATTGGGCATCCAACGGTTTTCGAGCCGAAACTCTCGCTGATGCCGCATCTACGGTTGATCGGCGCACCATTAAATGAGACTGATGTTGAGTCTGTCGGGGGCGTACCTGTTCTGGCTTCTGACCCCGTGAAGATAGCTGACGGAATTACCACAACCGGAGAAGTCCCCAGACTTACAGCCTATGAAACGGTTAGAAGCTTCTGGACAGTCCACAACAAACGATTCATAGAAGACAAGATACTTGACGAGCAATCCCTAGTCATCGATGTCCAGAACAAGGGACTGGTTGTTGTTGCGGGATGTGCGCATGCGGGAATAATCAACACCATCCAGTATGCCCAAAAAATAACAGGAACCAGCAGAGTCCACGCGGTTCTGGGCGGCTTCCACCTCATAAGCGCAGACGACAAAAGAATAGACGCGACAGTTGATGCACTAGAGACGCTTGACCCCCAATTCGTTGGACCGTGCCACTGCACAGGCAAAAAAGCAACCGAAAAGATTGCCGAAGCCTTCGGAGACCGTTGTCAGCCTCTTCACACTGGAGACACGATCGAATTTTAAGCATACAACATTTTGGGGTTATTTGTCGTCTGTCTCGTTGCCTGAAAGGGTTTCTTTTTCTTGGATGTATGTTTTGACTTTTTCCACAATTTCCATGAAGGCTTTTGCGGCAGGCGAATCAGGATTCTCCATAATAAAAGGGTGCCCCAAGTCTGAGGCTTCGCAGACTCTGGGATCAAGAGGTATGCTTCCCAGAAAGGGGACCGAATATTCTTGAGCTATCTTTTTGCCGCCTCCCTTCTTGAAGATGTGAGTTTCTTTGCCGCATTCTGGACAGACGAAACCGCTCATGTTTTCAATTATTCCGATCACTGGAACATTCAGTTGCCTTGCGAATGTGATAGCCTTTACTACAACATTCTGGGAGACCTTCGAGGGGATAGTTACGATAACAACGCCATCCATTTCTGGAAGAAGCTTCAGCACACTCAATGATTCGTCTCCGGTTCCTGGAGGCAAATCGATGAGAAGAAAATCAAGTTCACCCCAAGCTATCTCAGACAGGAATTGCTCGATTGCCCTCATCTTTAGGGGTCCCCGCCAGATTACAGGAACCTCTTTGCCTGTGAGCACGAACGCCATGGAAACAACTTTTACGCCTAGAGGACCCAAGGCTGGAAAAGCTCCTATTGGTCCTACCTTGAGTTTTTTGTCTTCCATGCCAAGCATTGTTGGGACGCAGGGACCATGAAGGTCAGCATCCAGTAATCCGACGCGGTTTTCGTGACCTTGCATGGCAAAGGCTATGGCTAAATTGACTGCGGTGACGGTTTTGCCGACTCCACCCTTGCCGCTGATAACCGCTATTTTATGTTTAATCTTGTTCATTCTTGTTCTGAGAACTGTCTGCTCATCGATGACAGGCTTGGTGTTTGCTGTTACATGCATAAAAATCACATTCGCTACTCTGTGTAAGTGGGTGTGGTGTCGCAGTTTAATAACAATTTCCTTATCGAGTTTCCGGTTTCATTTGGTTTTGACGTAAAAGAACTTAAGCGGCGAATGCATTTACTCCACCCAAGAAAGTGTTTGAGAGATGGACATAAAAGGATTCATTGATGTCAGTTTCGTGGATTGGAACAGAAAAATTTCTGCGGTTGTTTTTCTTCCAAACTGTAACTTTCGTTGCCCCTTCTGTCACAACCTGAATCTTGTTTCTAACCCTGAAAAGATTGAGACAATCCCATTTGAACAAATAAAAACTCTGCTTGAGCGACAGAGAGGCTGGATCGACGGAGTCTGCATCACAGGCGGAGAACCAACTCTTCACAGTAGCTTGCCTGAACTGTGCTCCATGTTAAAGGAGATGGACTTTCTGGTCAAGTTGGATACGAATGGGTCCAACCCCGCTATGCTTAAGGAACTTATGAAGAGGGGGCTCATCGATTACGTAGCCATGGACATAAAGGCTCCATTAACCGCAGAGAAATACTCTAAGGCAATTGATGTCAAAGCAGAAAAACTGCTGGAAAACGTGAAAGAAAGCATCGAAACCTTGCTGGAATCCAGAATGGATTACGAGTTCAGGACCACGGTTGTTCCTACTCTACATGACATAGAGGACATAAAACAGATATGCCGCAGTTTGATGGGGTGCAGAAAGTACTTTTTGCAGAAGTTTGATGTCAGCCTCGGAAAAGAAACTTTAAATCCAGAGTTTATGAAGCTGAAGCCGTTCACAGACGAGGAAATGCAAGAGTTTCTTGCTGCTGCACAGAAGCTGCTTCCAAATACAAAACTAAGATAAAAGCGGCAGTTTCGTTGCCTAGCGAAAACTTGTTTTTTCGATTCGGTTTGCAGAATGGGAAGGTGTGTGCTCTCACCATAGCCTGTGCCGCGCCACCCGTGAAAGGACAAATTTTGGGTATCTCATTATTGAGATGATGCAGGTATGGGATTTATGCGTGCAGAGCAGGTCTTCTTTTCGGTGAGAGCACAATATAGTTATGGTAGCCAAAAACTAAAAGTTTGAATACACAAAAGGCAACATCTGCACAGGAAATTGCCCCGATTTTTTACAAGCTTAGCTTTTTCTTCATACAGAAATTAATTGCCATATGCATCTCCAGATATTATGTTGGGACTCGAAAATGCCAAAATGTGTTTAAAAGCCGTTCGCAACGTTTCTGCAGCAAAAAGTGGAACAAAAAGGTGGAAATGCGGTCAGTTTGTGGGCAGTTTAACCGTGAATGTTGTGCCTTGTCCTTCTTCACTTTCCGCTTCGATGCTGCCGCCGCTAGCCTCAACAAACTTTTTACATATAGACAATCCCAACCCTTGCCCCTGAGCCTTGGTTGTAAAGAATGACTCGAAAATTTTTGGCATATTCTCTCTTGGGATACCTACTCCAGTATCTTCAACAGTTATGATGACATGTTCATTCGTTGAGCTGACGGCTACAGTGAGGCTGCCCCCATTGGGCATAGCTTGAATAGCATTCAAAATGAGGTTGCTAAGTACCCTCTTCAATAATGGAGTATCAACATTAAACATTGGAAAGTCTTCACTGATTTTCACAGAAACTTTGACATCATCAGGAACATGAACAGATGAAAGAACTTCCTCAACCAGCTCTTTTAGGTCTGTTTTGATGGGTTTAACCGTTACGGGTCTAGAAAAGTCCTGAAGGTCGGTGACTATTTTGTCCATGTACATGATTTGAGATTCGATTGTGTTGTATATTTCCTCTAAATCTTTTTTTTCGAGTTGAGGGGGAATAAGCTCCAGTTTCATTCTTGCCAGATAGAGAGTGTTAATTATTACCTGAAGAGGGTTACGAAGGTCGTGACCCACCATTGCTGTAGTTCTGCCTATTGCCGACAAACGTTCAGATTCTAAGAGGCGGGTTCTAACCTGTTTTAGCTCCCCTGACTTTTGCTCAATCAACTCTTCCAGATACTCGTGGTATAACTGCTCAATATCCTCTTTCGGGATTTTGGCTGCAAACCGCTCCAACAAAGTTGGGTAAATCCTGAGCTGAACTGCCCGTTCACGATTTAACCTTAGCGCCAGCTTCAAATTATCCAAAAGTTCATCGTCAACAGCTGGGGTGCTTAACACAGTTTCATAGACCCAACTAACTAAGGGGTTAAAACTTTCAATAACTGAAGATAGGCGTTGATCTTTTGGGAACTGATTAACTGCGTCTTTAGTTGCCTCGATTGAGATTTCGCCATATTTTGTTGAGTTAACGGTTTTTGTGGCTTGATAAAGCAAGATTTTCTTCTGAAACTTTTGGATAGGAAGCTTGAGTGAAACTAGCAGGAGTAATCTTTTATAGATTTTAAGGCACGCATCAACATCAGTTAATCTATCCAGGCTTCTGTCTTCGTCTAGCTGCTTAAGGTATTTGCCGCCAGAGATTCCGTAAATTAGATCAGAGCGCTTCAGAAAATCCATGTTATACATTATAACCGCATCAAATTTGTCCCCAAGTTCTAAGTGGGCAGCATTTAGAACACGAAGATAGCTGTCAGTAAGTTTGTTATCTTCTGCTCCTTCCAAGAACTTCAGATTTCGGTTGATTAATGACAGCAAATCCAAATCGTCTGCTTCGAAAGTGATCTCTTTTTCGGAGACAGAAACCTTGTCATCTATCAGAGAATGGTTTAGGAAATCTGTGAATTTGAATGATGCTTCGCCCAGATTTGTGTCTATTGTTGAATTGTAGAAGTCTGTTAGAAAGGATAAATAGACTTCCTGAAAGCTGTTAACGCCACTGATTGACGATGGAATTCGGGGCTCTTTAAGCATCAATGCTACGCCAATGGCAATGAAAGTTAGAAATTGCAGGATTCCACCTAAAGGAGGAAAATCGGGATTGACTGTGAGAAGATAATTTGTTAGAGGAAATCCGATTGCCTGAAAAAGCGTGAAGCTTGCTAAAAGAATAATGTATTTTCGTCTTAGTATAGCCGATCTTGCTTTTCTTGTAAGTTCAATGAGAATTATTATTGCCGCAAAGAGGTAACCGAAAAAGACGGCGGTTCCCACTTCAAAGGAAAGTTCAGGAGATATCAGATAAGACCAGCCGTAAGGGGTTGAAACAAAGGTTACGGTCAAGAAAAAGAATGTGACGAACCTAAGCAATGTAGGAACAAAGACCAAAAGAAGAGCCCGCTTTTCCCTTTGAATGCTCAACACAGTAAGCAGATATGCCGGTTGACTTAGACTGCTTGTGACCAAAAGAATATAGAAGAAAACCGCAGAGACTTCAGCAGTGGGAGCTGCCCGTTGAAAAAAGGTTGCCAACTCCCATAATGCAGTGAGCAAACCAAACAGAAATAAAACTTTCAAAGTCCATGTTCTGCCGCCATGAGAACGTCTAGAAAAGACGTGGGCAGATACAAAAAGAGCAAAAACGCCGCCTAAAAAATATTGTAAAAGCCATATGGTTTGAATTGTCTACACCAACTCAAGAACTTCTTAAAGTTTCGTAGATTTCCATTCTGTCAGGTGGAATCAGCTGCGGCGGCTTGTATTGCCCTAAAGGAGAACCCATTTTTGCCTTCAACGCAGAATATCTTAGAAAGGCTCCGTGCCTGAGGTACTCGACTTTAATTGCTTCAGAGGGGTCGGTTATGTTGAAGTCTGTCACGTATTTCTTGAAGTCGCTGTGTAACTCTTTGAGGGCACTGAAGAGTCGTTGTTCAGCCTCTTTTTCCGAGTATTCCCAAGTTTTTTCCATAATAAACACTAGCCTCTCTTTGGGGTCCACCAGTTTAGCTACAGCCCACTTGTCAGATGCCCTTAATCCTACATTAAATAGTGCTTGAACAAGCGTTTTCGTGTTTATTCGGTAGTATCCATATATGTCGAGGACAGCGGTTTTTCTTCCCTCAAACGAGAATATGGGCATCCCATCATCTCTGAAATCGACAACTCTGAACAAATCTTCCATGTCATATCTAAAAAGTATCGAACCAAACGGGGTTATCACCATATCATACGTTTTTCCTTTCTTCAGTTCATCCAGCTTCTTCAGTTCGCCTTCTTCAGTCTTGAATTCTAAAAAGCAGCAAGTCAAATTTGGAACCAAGTCAGTCTTTCTGTCTGGGTCGCCTCTCATTAGGTTCCCAGATTCGGTGGAACCGTACGCATGCAAGGGTTCGAAATCAAATTCGTTCTTAAAGAAGTCGATGTATAGCTGGGAATCCATTCCTCCAACGATTATTCCTTTAAGCGGCAGGTAATCGGTAATCTGTTTTGCTGTTTTTCCTTTTATTTTGAGTTGAAGAAGCTTGAGTGAAAGCAGAAATTTCTTTAAGCCAAAACTCATTCCACGATGGTACTCCGAAAACAGTTCTTCTGGGTCAACAAGATACTTGCATATCATGTAAAACATTGAGCCGATGCCCCCAGCCACATCAATTTTTTTGCCTTTCTCGACGGCTTTGATTACATACTGAAATTTGTCTTTCATGTTCTGAAGGTTATCGGTGACATCCATTGGCGGAAGTAACTTGAAGTGTCTCTGAAAGATGTCTGCTCCCCACCCAGAAATGTAGGGTATAGGCGCTGTAATGTTTAGGGCAGTGTCTCCCTCTTTCAGTTTTGTTTCGCCCCAATCATCACTACACGAAATCAGAATCGTTGACAGGGTCGCTTGAGAAAAGTTTTCCCAGAAAGTTTCTCCAGCAGCCACCCACTTGTTTGTGCCAGTGCTGCCAGTAGTTGTTGAGCAAAAATAGAAGGGCTCAGTCATGTATTTGTTAAGCGATGAGCCCACTTCTTTGCCGATGCGAAGATAATACTCGGACAGAAATTCATTGGCTGAGCGGGGTGTTGCTGCTGTTGCCTCGGCTATTCTTTGGGCGAACGACTCCATCATCGGATAATCATCATATGTTGTGACCGGAACATCTTCGAAGCGTTTAACAGATTTTCCCAGTGTTCTGGCAAGGTCTGTTTTCTTCCACTTGGAAAAACATTGCTCAAGATTTTCAATACTATGTTCCATCTGCTCGTGGAAAGACTTATCGTAGAAACTGCAATATCTATTCCAAAGATTCTCGCTAGGCATTTACGAATTAAAACCAACGCCGATTTATTAACTATACGGATTTCAAAGCGCAGTCATGTCCCAACTTGGTTAAAACATCAGAAACGTAGGGGTTACATATCGGAAAAATGGTTAGAGATGCCCTTTGTTATTTGTAGTAGAGCATTTCTGAACAAATCCGTTTACGTATCATCAAAAAAACAATCAGCGTAACTAGAATAGAAAAGAAGATCGTGGCAAAACCGATGTAACCGCCAACACCCTGCAACATTGTTTTCTGTCCAATGATTGGAACAAAAGTCAGCAGGATTATCAAAATCGCTTGTAATATAACATCAATAGTTCCTTTGATGATTTTCAAATTTTGTTCGTAAGCGTTCTCACGGGCTTTGAGGTTTTGATCTCCTTTTTCGGGATTCCCCCCCTGATATGTTCTGAGAAGCGTAAAAGGAAGATTGGCTGCAACTACATAACCGATCAGGGAGAGAACATTACTTGCTTGACGGATTGGGGACCTGTCTAATTCAATAGAGATCCTAAACACAAATGACCCGATAGCTCTAACGGCATACCAAACAGCCACTATTCCAACAAAAAACAGCAACAAAAAGAGGGAAAGCTTTACCCATTCTTTTTTCCTGTTTTTTATGTCAGCGACAAGATCGTCTGGTAATTTTAACCATAACACAATTGTGCCAGTTACAATCAACAAAGAAATTTCACGCCAATCAATTTCAGATTGAGAGCCGGTGCCACGATAAAATAGCGAATTATAGTTAGAAGCCACTATAACGATAAGTGTAAAGATCAGAATTGCGCTTAGAATTATTCGAACGTTTTTCCAGTTTTTACTCCAATTAATTTCAGAGAGTTTCTTGGGTTGCTTTTTCTCGCTCATATCTCTGCAACGCATCCAATTCTTGAGTTTTTAGTTCGCACGAGTGGTGTTAACCCCCAAACTTAATGAAGCTAAAGTTACCAGAAATCGAGCTGGGTAATATTTTTTCCTCTTGCATCATTGATTTTAGTGAATTAGCTTGCTCCAATTATGTCGATGTCGAAATAGAAGCTTTCTATTCCAGTGATGGAAGAATCCACTGATAACGTGAAGGTGACTGCAAGCACTTGGTTCGGATTAATGCTTTGCCCTGCATAGTCCCAAGTTACAGCCATATAGTTTTCTGCTGCAGCTGGAGTCCAATTTGACGTTAACAATGACAGCACAACATCACCGTTTCCTTCATTCCTTATATAGAATGTTCTTGAGTTAGAATATCCCGGCGTTATCGTTCCCCAGTCAACGGTAGAAACTGTCTCTATGCAATATCTGTTGCTGTAAATGCCCACTCCAACGGTTCTAATTGATCCGTAACTTTGCAGGCTAGTCTTGGTAGCGGTTTGACCTATGATCGAATTAAGTAGAAATATGTTGACAACAGAAAAGCTTGTAAGGACAATGAATGCGGCAAAAACAATCATTCTTCTTTTGGTCATTCCTCTTAAGCTTAATCCACGGATGTTTCTAAGCTTAATTGGCGCATTTGAGGAGAGAAACAGTTTACGTGTCTTTCGAGCTATGACGAGCCCTCTAAAGGCTAGTCCACGGATTTTTTGAACGTTAATCAACATAATTGAGGCAGAAAAGAGTGCCACACCTAATATCAAGTAGTTGATTACGGTCATTCCTATACCGAAGCTGATAGCTTCTCCTGTTCTGGAACCAAATAATGCCAGAGCAACATCTTTTCCCCAAAAGCTCATATCAACCCAGAGTAGATTGCCCACCCAAACGAGGGTGGCTGATCCGATAGCCATCAAAAGCAGCGCAACTAATTTCAAGGGAGAAAAAAGACCCTTAAACAAAACGCGAAAATCAAATCCCTTTATTACGTTCTTCGAGGGGAATCGAAGAGGCGCTTTTGCGTATATTCTTCTGATCGAAGTTTTAGCGAGCCCCAGAAATTTATGGACGTATTTTACCTTACAAGCAAAGTCCCTGAGTTTAAGTAAAGTCTTACTTTTGAGTCGCTTGTTCAACTCTTTATCTCCTCAGGCGGGTGTCTGTTCTTCTATAAAATTAAGCCTTTTTGAAAAACTTTCTTTCGCATTTAGCAAAATTTTTTTTGCAACAAAAAATAAAAAACAAGTAATGAAAATCAACCTATTTCTCGATTAAATATTTAATTCTCATCAACCAGTTTCAGATTTATTATGTCATGAGCCAGAATATTCGGTAAATAACCCGACAAATCGCTTACCCTTCAAGCTAGAACAGGTCAACCGAAAAAAGTAAATCTCTAAGATTTCCACAAATTCTTTCTAACATCAACTCATTTCTCCCTTTTAAAACAGAGTAACGCCAAAAATAATCCATAGAGGCTTATTTCCTTCAATAAGCGCAAAGAGCCATTGAACGAGGAAAACAAACTTATAGAAGCAGGCTTTGAATATGTGCGATACAGCAACAAAGCAGGTTGCTATATACAGGAAAAGGTGAGCAGTTGAGGGCTCCGGTAGTATAGTCCGGTTAAGTATGACGGCCTCTCGAGCCGCCGACCCGGGTTCGAATCCCGGCCGGAGCACCAAAACATTCTTTGCTGTGCATTTCACGAGAAAAGACTGTTTTCAACAATCCGCTGTTATTAGGCTCCTAATATGCGCGGGATAGGTTTGAGCAATAAATAATTATTTTACTGCGAATCGTGTAAGGGTATCCTCTACATAGGACACGGGTACAGTGTTCGGTAAGGCGCAGCCAACATGACAACTCCAATAAAAGAACAACTAGAGAAGATTCTTTCCAGAATAGACCGCTCCTTTCTTTTGAAGACGGCTCCCGTTTTCGCAGCTTTCATTGTTCCACTGATTATTCTTTACTTCCTAGACGCAGGCTCCTTTGATTACCTGTGGAAGGGCAGAGCGCCCTACTTTCTCTTTCTTTGGCTGCTTTTCTTGGAGGCAATCATTGGATGGAAAAACCTCAAAGATGAAGGCAGCACATTTTGGACAAAAAGAACAGTTTTAGCTGCAGTAATCCTGCTTATGCCAACATTGTATGCTGTGGGCTTAAGCTTCGGTTTGAATGATGCGATTCTGGAGCTGGGAAAAGCCGTTGGCGTGCCCGCTGGGCAGTTCGGCGAATGGTACTTGACGCATTCTTGGCTTTTCTCCCTCGAGTATGTTCTCTTTGCGTCATTCTTTGTGGCGTCGATTTGGCTTCTGTATGGAGTTCGGGGACTAAAAAGCTTCGCCGTTTCCTCCTTCTTTATTTGGGGAGTCGGCATCTTCTACATGATCGACACCTTCTATCCATATGGCACCTTCACGACTCTGCAATCCTTTGTTCCCGTCACCGTGTCAGGAGCCAGCGCCATACTGAATCTTCTGGGCTACGGCACTCAAACATTCCCCGGAGGCACAGATGGCTTAGGTCTCACCGTCACGGCAGCAGGCGGAAAAACATATCAAGCAATCGTATCATGGTCATGCGCAGGAAGCCACAGCCTCTTCCTATACTCCTTTATGATTATGCTGTTTCTGAGGGGCACCAGCATATCCCGCACAAGAAAGATAATTTACGTTGTTGCGGGTGCGGTTGGAACCTTCGTCGTCAACATCATTCGGATCGTAGCGATTCTTTTGGCGGGAGTCAACAGCGGAGCGTCGTTAGCCGCAACCTTCCATGAGTTCTATGGAGAATTCTTCTTCATTGCCTGGATGTTCATCTACCTCACCATCATCTACCTGCTGGAAACTCGGCTTATCCCCAAAATCAGCAACAAACAACAACCAGAACTGCCACAACAGATAGAACCAAACTCGTAAACAATTCAGCCCTAAGTAGAATTCGATGGTTTGGCTTCTGACTTTGCTTCGGGTGCGCCTATTCGCTGCAGTGTACCCCACTTCATCTCCCTTCTTGAGAGTATATCAATGAGGCTTTTGATTTTGATCAAGTTCCGAATTTCCTTGAAGCCCACAACAAACAAGGGCGAATAAACTGCAAGTTTCAGGTCTTCGTCATCCATCATTATGGCTAAGAAACTGTACGTGGCTTGAATCAGCATGAAGACAGCCATCACAAGCAGAACCTGCAGCGCATACCCGATCAACACTGCGAAAGCAATTACGATGAGCGACACGACTGAAACAAAGGGAACAAAAACCATCGACAGTATCACGTATTGGAAAGTCAAATTCCGTAAGTAACCGAAACGCGGATTCCCGAAAACGTTTCTGTGTTTTATGATTGTCTGGAAGGTTCCCCTGTTCCATCTTGTTCTCTGCTTGATGAAGTCCTTCCACGTGGCAGGAGCCTCAGTGTAGACGTTGGCGTCACTCAATGCCTGCACAATTCTTTGTGTCTTCAAAAGTTTGACTGTGATGTCGAAATCCTCAGTCAGAGTGTCTTGATCATAGAAGCCTATCTCTTTCAGGGTTCTTTTCCTGAAGGAAGCCAAAGGACCCGGAACAACTGGCACAACCCCGAAAATGTCGAAGACTCTTCTGTATATGTTCTCGTTTACAATGTATTCAAGCGCCTGACACTTTGTCACCAGATTCGTCCGGTTTAGAACCTTCACGTTTCCAGCCACGGCACTAACCGTCGGGTCCTGAAAGCGGCTGATAATCTTCTTGAGGGCACCTCTAGCAATCATGCTGTCGGCGTCACAGGTGATGATGATTTCGCCGTTAGCAATCAGTATACCTGTATTCAAGGCGCCAGATTTTCCGCCAGCCGTCTCTCTACGGATAACCTTTATGCCCTTTGTTTTGTAGTTAGAGGCTAACTGGAAAGTTTTGTCTGTTGACCCGTCGTCAACTACGATAACTTCTTTTTTTGGGTAGTCTATCTCCAAAATGGCGTCGAGGCAGCGTTCTATCCCTTTTTCTTCGTTATGTGCCGGAACCACTATTGTAACCAGTGGCCAGCTATGAATTGGACTAAGGGGCATGTTCAACTCCAGATACCGGTGGTACACGCTAAGTGGAAGTGCAAGGTAATTTGAGAAAAACTCGACAGTTAATGCTGTTGCCAGAAGCGCTGTTAAAATCGAAAGGTATCCGAGGTATAGGGTGAGCCAGCCGACAATAACTGGGATTATGAGCATAGAAAGAACTGCAAGTATGGTGATGTGCCTTGAAGGTTGCCGGATTTTGCTTCTGCGGGCTTGTCGGGCAGCAAACAGAAAATATGAAGCCGCTACCGCTCCGAGGATAAGGCATATCCACGCAATGTATCCGGGTATGACAAAGGCTATTAAGATGAGTTCAAGCGCCAACACAACAGCCGTTATTACAAGTTTTTTGATTCCCATTCATGGAACAACCAAAATTTTCATGTTTTTTTGCTGGATGTTTTATTTCTGCTTTTTTCGGTTAATTCGGTGGCTTTTACGCCAAGTTTCAGCATCTGGCGTCCGCTGTCTGTTAAGTTGTAGTTGTGGAGCATCTCAATTCTTGTTTCCTCTAAAGGAAATCGTCCACCACATTTGGAACAGGCGAACTTGAAGTTGGGCTGACCAAAGACGTGCTTGTTTGAACATCTGTACCAGTTTTCGATTTTTCGGTAGTCAACGCCGATTACTTTGAGTTTTTTTCCACATTTTGGGCAGACAAGACTGCCTTCGCCTTTATCATATTTGGATCTGAAGTCTATGTTGCCGCAGTTAAAATGTTCCAAAGCTTCTTCTTTTGTCATTTGGGTGCTTTCACATTCGGGGCACTCCAGAATAAGTGTAGATGTTACTGATGTGCAGTCTGGGCAGGCAATCACTGAACGTGAAGGCTCTTCTTCTAAGATTTTCATTTCTGCAAGGATTTTTAATGTTGAAGCCAGCTGTTCGGCAGGAATTTCGCTTTCTGGATCAGACGCTAAGGTGCTAGTTGATTCTATGTGTATAGTGGATTTTTTGGCAAAAAGAGCTAGGATAGCTTTTGCCGTTTCAATGTCCACTGTTTCAGGCAGGGATGACTCAAGCAGTATTTCTTTGATGCCTTCAACCAAACGTTTTGAGCCGATTTCTTCTTTGTTTATGTAGTCTCGCACACCCAGCTTCATGGCTTCCACTGCAACGTTTTCGCTGCCTTTACCCGTAACCAGAAAGATGGGTATCTTAATGTGCTTCTTTTGTAACTGTTTGACAAACTCGATGCCAGTCATGTCAGGCAGCCTGTAATCCAAGATGGTCAGGTCAAAGTTTTCTTTTTCAATGCTGTTCAAGCCTTTTGTTCCCGTGTCCACAGCCACCAGCTCATAGTTGATTGGCATGTTTTCTTTGAGTGACCGCTTCAGAATCAGCTGGTCGTCAGCGCTGTCTTCGACATGTAATATCCGAATTTTCAAATCAACCATTTTTTACACCTCCATTTTTTATGGTATTTTTGAAAGGGATAACCAGTAACGTTTTATTTCTATCACAGCCTCGATGAAGTCTTCAAAGCTGACGGGTTTTACGATGAAGCTGTTGCATCCCAGTTTGTAGGCGCGTTCTATGTCTTCAGGTCTGCTTGAAGAAGTCAACACAATTATTGGGGTGCTCTTCAGTTTTTCATCGCCTTTTATTGTTTTCAGCACTTCGAAGCCGTCAACTTTAGGCATGTTCAAATCCAGTATAACCAAGCCCGTTGTTGGCATGTCCTTGTATTCTCCTTCTTTTCGAAGGAACTGTATGGCTTCTTCGCCGTCATGAGTCACGTAGATTTTGTTGTGGATCTGAGATTTTGCAAAAGCTCTCTTTGCAATCATTATGTCGTCGGGATTATCATCCACCAGAAGAATCGGGCGTTCAACTATCCTGAATTTCTGTGACACTATTTTATGTCTCCTTTATCTGTTTCAAATAATGCTTTGGTATTGTGAACATGAAGGTGCTGCCTTTACCGGGCGTGCTTTCAACCCAGATTTTTCCTCCAAAATGCTCCACAATCTTCTTGCAGATGGCTAAGCCAGCTCCAGTTCCCTCATACTTCTTTTCCGTAGGGGCTCTCTCGAAGAGATTGAAGATACGCTCCAGATACTTCTCTTCGATGCCTATTCCGTTATCCCGAACCATAAACAGATGATCATTTTCTTGTTCTCTATACAGAACTTCGATTTTCGGGGTTTTGGACTCGTTAAACTTCAATGCGTTACTGATTAGGTTCATAAACAGTTGCCTTTCCCATACTCTGTGAGCATAGAGGGTTGGAAGTTTGTCGACAACAACCTTCGCGTTACGTTCCCTGATAGTTGCCTCAAGGTCAGCAAGGATTTCTTTTAAAAGAACGTTCAGGTCTACCTTTTCGATTTCAGTGAATTTTCTTCCAACCCGCGAAAGAACAAGCAGGTCTTCAATCATAGTGTCCAGATGGGAAGATGCATTAACCATTCTGTTCAGGTAGTCTTTGCCGGTCTCATCCAGCTTGTCTCCATAGTCTTCCAAGATGAAGGAGCCGAAGGAACGTATTGTCCTGAGTGGTGCCTTCAAGTCATGAGAAACCACATACGTGTAACTTTCCAGCTCCTTGTTCGACTGCTTCAGTAAGCCGTTAGCCTTGTTTATTGCCTCTTGAGCCCGCTTTCGTTCGGTGATGTCGCGGGCAATGCTTAAGATTGCCTGCTTTCCCTTATAGGTCACGTGACTGGCGCTGACCTCCACAGGAAAGGTCTTTCCGTCTTTGGTGGTGTGTGCTGTCTCGAAAACCATTATTTCGCTGGTTTTCATTTTTTGGACAAGACCCTGTATCTGACGTTTGGTTAGGGTAGCATCAAATTGTTCAGGTCCTGCAGAAGTCAATTCTTTTAGGGAGTAACCCAAAACTTTGACGGCGGTCTTGTTTGCGTCAATAATTTTTCCATCAAAATCAACAACAATAGCTGTGTCATTCATTGCGTCAATCATTTCTCTATACTTTTTCTCGCTTTCCAGAAGCGCCTCTTGTGCCCTCTTTTGTTCAGTGACGTCCCTGAGAAAGGCTACTATGTAATGCCGGTTTCCGATATTCATGAATTTAGCAGTGATATCAACATAGAGTCTTGTGTTATC